>CAINWC010000111.1 GCA_903854305.1 uncultured Pseudomonadota bacterium
CACCTTGCTGTCTAAAGTATTTACGGATCTAGCCCCAGAAGTTTAGTGTGGGTAGTAAATGATTGTAAACAGTCATAAGTATTAGGCTACACCGTAATTGTTCAAACTCACAGCAGAGATCAAATCACCATAAATAATCGTATGAACAAAACAATCGATCAAGCTATATTTAAAGATGGGAGCGACTATTGGCAAGTAGCCCAAAACATCCAGGATATCTATCTTAGCGAAGGTAGCTTGTTGACTCTCCTGGACTTTGAACGTGTTTTAGATGAACTAGATCTATACGCATTTAAGAACTGGCAAATTGGCGAACTAGTATCCGGTCCTATTATTAGCAAATACCGTGTGGCTTGTATTTTTATGTGGCCTGAAAAACTCATGCCAGATCCACGTGGCGGCCGTAGACTATTGCCATTTGACTGCAAAGTTAAGTATAAAAAAACCATGATGAAAGTGCCAGTAAAGATTGATGATCCTAGTGATTATCGTCCTGGCACTCATAAAGCTCGTATAACAGAAAAACCCGTATGGTTAGTAGAAATAACCATGCCCAAAGCCTTGATGAGTGACATACGCACAGGCTCTGTAGAATTAGAAGATCAAGATATTGATTTAGCGGATTTAGATGATGCTTACGAGCAGGATCTAGATCAAGAAAGTTATCAAAGCGATGAACAGGCACAAAATGCACAACAACAACTTCAACAACCTACTCTCTGAAAGTCTAGGTTTTAAAGATCTAGAAGGCTTGATGAAGCCAACTGTTCATGTGGACGAATTCTCTAGCAAAATGGGCGATGACGATGATGTCATTGTGATCAGCTTCTTTGTGCGTGATGCTCAAGCAGCCAAAGACCTAATGGCCTGGTTCGAAAAAGGCTACGACTTTGTGCTGGATGCAGACCGTAGCCCAGGTGAAATCAAACCTAATCGTTATTTGGTATACGTAGAAATTCGTCGTCGTAGCACAGCAGGTGGCAATGTAGAAATGCTGTTAAATGACCTTAACACGTTGACTGAATATGCCGATAGCAACGAGTGGACCATGCACTATAAAGGCAAAGAAATCCCGTTTAGTCGCGATATGTTTGATCAGTTGGTTCCGTTGAGCCCACGAGCTTATCGTGAACGCTACGAAAAAGATCTAAACGAAGTTCGTGTAGCAGCTGGTGTCCCAGTGGTCAGCAACTACGACAAAAAAGACCGCGCCCTGCAAGCTATACAAAGCGCCGCTGGCATAATTTAAACTGTATTCTAAAAGTAGGTATATAATTACCTATGCGATTAAAAAGTTTTGGTTGCAGTTTTGTATTTGGCACAGATTTGGCTGATGCCGGACGCAACTATCTAACCCAGCCCAGCCAATCAACTTGGCCCGCCCTACTAGCACAACACTTAGGCTATGAGTATAGTTGTTATGCCCGTCCTGGAGCCGGCAATTTACAAATACTGGAACAAGTATTAAATCAGGCCGCTGGTAACCGCAATGATCTGTTTGTTGTTAATTGGTCTTGGATTGATCGTTACGATTGCTACAACTCAGATCATAAAGGTACCCCGTGGGACAACTGGACCACAATTACTCCGTCTGATGCTACAGATCTAGCACGAGTATACTACAGAGATTTACACTCGGAATACCGCGATAAATTTACATCATTGAGTTATATTCGATTGGCCATAGATACGCTTAATCAAAAAAATATTCCATTTATAATGACCTATATGGATGATTTGTTATTTGATCAACGTTGGCACACTACTACAGCTTTAATAGATTTACAAAACTATGTTAAACCTTACATGACTACTTTTGATGGGCAAACATTTTTAGAATACAGTCGAGCTAACAACTATCCTATTAGTCCAACTCTTCATCCGCTAGAAGACGCACATAGCGCAGCTGGTAATTATATCATAAACATATTTAAAGGAAAAATATAATGACACAACGAATTTTAATTATGGGCCTTCCAGGCTC
>CAINWC010000112.1 GCA_903854305.1 uncultured Pseudomonadota bacterium
CAATCATTTTCAGGTGGTTTGATTGATACGGCTGACATTGCCTATTTTGGTTTATTTATTTTGACTTTCTTAACCTTAACTGTGCGTCGTTTAGATGCAGACCGCTTACGTGGTTAAAGTACTGCTTGTTAAATTCAGCGCTAGTCAATTTAGAACTTGTGAAATATTGGATCTTGTAAAATGAACATCAATCGTAAATTACGTCTTCAGTTATTAGTACAAAACAGCTTTTTTGTGGTGCTGTTTTTAATGCTCATTATTTTGCTTGGCTATTTAGCCAGCCAATATCGTTTTGCTAAAGATATTACTCAGGCTAATCGCAATATCCTAACGCAGGGTAGCGTTAACGTGCTTAAGCAAATGAAAGAGCCGATTAACATTACCGTATTTGCGACTAAAGATGATGCATCAGGCGGTGATAATTTCCGTAAAGGCATGATTGATTTTGTTGCCCGCTATCAACGCGAAAAAAAGAATGTACATTTAACCTTTGTAAACCCGTCTATTGAGCCAAAGTTGGCGCAAGATGCAGGCATTAAAAATGATGGTGAAATGATTGTAGAGTACCAAAAACACACTGAACACATTACGCCGCCCATTGCCGAGCAAGAAATGACCAATCTATTGGTGCGTTTATCTCGTACCAATCAACAAGCTGTGATGTACTTAGATGGTCATGGCGAACGCAATCTAATTGGCGTTAAAAACTTTGACATTGGTGAGTTTGGTAAACAGTTACAGGCTAAAGGCTTCAAATTTGCCAACCCGGATTTAACCATCGCTCAGGCTGTGCCAAGCAATGGTGCGATGCTCGTGATTGCAAGCCCGCAAGTAGATGTCAGCGAAGTTGAGGCTAAAAAGATTAAAGCGTATCTTGAAGGTGGTGGTAATTTGCTTTGGTTACTTGATGACGATAATTTGCGTGGCTTAAAAGATGTGGCTGAGTATTTAGGTTTACATGTATCACCAGGTATCGCTATGGACATGGCCTCAGCTCAATATGGTGCTGATGCACGAGTATCTTTTGCTAGCTTGTATGGCGAACATGCAATTACCACTAACTTTATGCTACGTACACTTTTCCCTGAAGCGCATGAAGTTACCGCACACGGCACTGATGAAAATGGCTGGAAAGTCAGTAATTTGGTGGAGGTTGCGCCAAATGGCTGGTTGGTTTCTGAAAAGTTAGCGAAAGATGTTAAGCCTGTATTTAACGAGAAAAAAGATAAAAAAGGCCCGATCAATATTGGCGTGGCGCTTGAGCGTACTTACGGTAAAAAAGGTCAGCGTATTGTGGTGATGGGTAACGGTAACTTTTTATCAAACACTTTCATTACTAATGGTGGAAACTTGGACTTAGGCGTAAATATGGTCAACTGGCTTGCTGGCGATGATAAGCTCATCACTATTCAGCCTATGCCGCTTAAGGATATCAATGTAACGATTCCAGATACTGATTCAGGTCGCTTGATTGCTTGGACCGTGTTTCATGCTTTTCAATACTTCATTCCGTTAGGAATGATGATTGCGGGCTTTTATTTCTGGTGGAAACGTAGAAAAGCCTAAGCTGGATTTTGCTTTAATCGTATGAGTGATCTTCACATCACTCATACAACAAGACATAAGTTCAATATTTGGTTTTTAGAAGGTTGTTCATGAAAAAACGCTGGTTACTTAATTTAATGATGTTGTGCGTGGTGGCAGGCTTGGTCACATTTTTATATTTGCGCCCCAAGCAAACGGTAGAGCAAGAAAATACCTACGAAATATCCAATTATAAATTATCAGAATTTAATGCCATTAGCGTTGAGTTTCCAACCAAGGCACCCGTAACTTTTGAAAAAGTGAATGGTTTCTGGCGCTTAACTGCACCGAACCAAACGCGTGCAGACCAAGCTTCTGTGCAACGTATCTTATCGATTATTGCAGCCAAAACTAAAGATAAAATCACTAAAGAAAAGTTTGAAGCAAGCGATTTAGAAAAGTTTGGGCTCAACAATCCATCTGTAAAACTGAAGCTATTTAGAGATAAAAACAACACTGAAGAGTTTTTGTTCGGTACACATAATCCAGTCACAGATGAGCAATATGTCGCACACCGAGGGGCGGTCTATTTAGTGGCAAATGCTTACGGTGAGGCCGCGGCTACTCAGGTAATTGAGTTGGTGGATAAAGCACCATTGAAACCAACAGAAAAGGTCGCAGGCTTTGACTTTAGTCACCTAGAACAATGGGAAGCTACTAGACTTCATTTAGATCTCGTAGATGGTAAATGGAAAGCATCCATCGCTACAGCCAAACCGTTACAAAATGAACTCAATGAGTGGTTAGATTACTCTTGGGTACATACAATGGCCAAATCTGTAGCATTTTATACACCAGACCATAAAGCTACTTATCCGTCGATTGAGGTAAAGATGGCTGATGGTAAAAGCGTACATTTTGATAAAATCCAAGAATCGCCGGATTTGTTATTAGGCCGTCCTGATGAAGGGTTGATTTACAATTTTCCTGCGGATGCAGGATTTACCATGCTTAATCCACCTATTAATGTGCCGAACTAGTTAGCGATAACACCAGTACATGCCAGAACTCCCGGAGGTTGAAACCACACGACGTGGGCTTTTGCCTTTGGTAGGCAAGACCGTTAAATCCGTTACTATTCGTCACGCCACGTTACGCTGGCCGATCCCAAAATTTCTACCTGAAACACTCCCCAACCAAATGCTACGGGGCCTTACCCGTCGTGCAAAGTATATTCTGTGCGAGTTTGATACTGGAGCGTTATTGCTACATTTAGGTATGTCTGGTCGTATTCAATTGTTAAATTGTAACTATCCGCCGGAAAAGCATGATCACTTTGATATTGAATTTAATGACGGTCAAGTGCTGCGGCTGCGAGATCCACGTCGATTCGGCGCAGTGTTGTGGATCGACAATAAAGAAAATAACCATACCTTGTTAAATACTCTAGGCCCAGAGCCATTAGAGGGTGGTTTTGATGCAAAATATTTACACAAAGCATTAAGCAATAAAACACTGGCCATTAAAAATGCCATTATGGATGGGCATGTGGTTGTTGGTGTTGGAAATATCTATGCCTCAGAATCGTTATTTCGTGCACGTATACACCCAGAAATGCCAGCCAAGCAACTCAGCTTTAAACGTTGTGAAAAACTGGTGACTGAAATCAAAAACACTTTGCATGATGCACTTGCCGCTGGTGGTAGTAGCTTGCGTGATTTCTTTGGCACGGATGGCAATCCCGGCTATTTTCAGCAGGAATATTTTGTCTATGGGCGAACAGGGGAACCATGCAAGATTTGTGCTAAACCCATAAAATGTATACGTTTAGGGCAGCGCTCAACATTTTTTTGTGAGCATTGCCAAAAGCGTTAGTTATTTAGTACCTTACGCAAGCTTGGCTTGGGTTTTATGCAAACCACAACATGAACAAGCCAGGCAGTTGTAGTAGCAGTAATAACACCACTGCCAACGTCAATCTTTTTTGCCAGCGCGCTTGTTTTTGCTGTGCTTCAATTAATGTATCAATGGCTTGTCGTATAGGTAAATCTTGCTCAGCGTGGGTTTGCTGCGTTAAAAATTGATGCGCTAGGCGGGGCATTTGTGGCAGATTTTTTGCCATGTATGGCAACTCTTTTTTAAGTGTTTTTACGATGCTGCGCCAACCAACTTGTTCACTCATCCAGCGGCTTAAAAATGGTTTGGCAGTTTGCCATAGGTCGATATTTGGATCTAGATCGCGACCTAAACCTTCAATGTTCAATAAAGTTTTTTGCAGCATTACTAATTGTGGCTGTATCACCACGCCAAATCTGCGTGACATTTGAAATAGGCTTAATAGTGTACGGCCAAACGAAATGTCTTTGAGCGGTTTGTTAAATATAGGCTCGCAAATGGCGCGTATGGCGGTTTCTAAGGCATCAACATTGGTGTCTTTAGGAACCCAGCCAGATTCGATGTGCGCCATCGCTACATCTCGATAGTCGCGATTGAAAAATGCTAAAAAATTACGTGCCAGATAGTATTTATCTGTATCTGATAGCGTTCCCATAATGCCGAAATCCAGTGCAATGTAACGGCCATCATCCGCTACAAGTATATTGCCAGGATGCATGTCTGCATGAAAGAAGCCATCTCTAAACACTTGAGTGAAAAATATATTCACGCCATCATGGGCTAGTTTGGTAATGTCTATGCCCTTGGCACGCAGTACATCAATTTTGCTAACCGGCGTGCCTATCATGCGTTGCATGACCATTACTTGCTCTCGACACCAATCCCAATGTACTTCTGGCACGAGTAGGTCTTTATTGGGAAAGTTTCGTGCGAGATGGCTACAATTGGCTGCTTCTAAGGTTAAATCTAACTCGCTATGCGTGTGGGTTGCAAACTCAGCGACGACTTCCCGTGGCTTAAGACGCCTACCTTCGGCTGATAAAAGCTGCAATAGCCACGCCGCAGTATCCAGTATCATTAAATCCTTGTTAATTACACTGGCAATGCCGGGGCGCAATACTTTCACAGCGACGGGTGTGCCATCTAACAAATGCGCAAAATGTACTTGAGCGACCGATGCGCTGGCAATGGCGGTTTGTTCAAAGTCTAAAAAAACTTGGTTGAGCGGTAAGCTAAACGCTTGCTCTATACTCTTTTCAATTTCCGTATAGGCAAAGGGCGGCACTTGGTCTTGTAGTTTAGCAAGCTCATCGGCAATATCGGTTGGAATCAAATCGCGCCGAGTTGACAGCATTTGCCCAAATTTAACAAAAATCGGTCCTAGAGCTTCAAGTGCCAACCTCAGCCTTTGAGCGCGTGGCTGGTCTTTATTCCGCCAAAATAACAATACATTGATCATATCTTGTAATGGCTTTAGTTTGGGTTGGCTTAAGATAAATTCATCAAGTCCGAAACGGAGCGCGATAAAAATGATATAAAAAAGTCGGAAAATGCGCATAAATTTATTGTGTACTATCTACAGCGTTACTGGTTAAGTCGGATTTTTGATATTTGGTTAGTGTTTGCGTAAGTTTAATCAATCTTTTTTCAAATCGATCAACATCGGCTCGCAAAGTATCTACTTGTGTCATGAATGCTTCTACATGGCGTTTTTTTGCAATCATTGGATTTTCTTCTTGCCAGTATTCGCTCAACATTTCAGCCAGATTAATGCTGGTTTCTTTCACAGATTTTGCAGCGTTACGTGACAAGGTGCCAATTTTATTCGCGGGAATATCCCCCACCAATTTGCTTAGATCATCCTCGTAATCCCAGCGCATATTCGCAAATACTTTGGCTAACTCAGCGGCTAAATGTGTGTCACCTTCAATGCTAATTAGCATTTTTGCAGACTTATCTTTGGCCATCAAGCGCAAAGCCAAACTTAGTGACATGGTGACGGTGGCGTCAGGAATGTTAGTTTCGCCAGCGATGGCCAAGCTGCCATTTTCCAAAATAACCATAGATGTGCTTAGCGAAGCTATTTTAAATTGCACCGATTTGCCTGCAAAGGGATGCAACATTGCATTCGCCCAGCTATTTTGTGCAATTAGATGCTGTAGCAAGCGGGTAGAGAGGGCTTTTAACATAACAAATGTCTCACTAAGTTTTATAGCCTTTATGCAAAGCCACCACGCCCGCGGCTAGGTTGTAGTAATCCACTTTGCTTAACCCAGCATCTATCATCATTTGCTTTAAGGTTTCCTGATCCGGATGCATGCGGATTGATTCTGCGAGATATTGATAACTCTCTGAGTCTTTAGCGAGTAATTTCCCCATAAATGGCAATAATTTAAAGGAATAAGCATCGTATATTTTTGAAAGTGGTTGCCATACCTTTGAGAATTCAAGCACCAATAAACGGCCGCCCACTTTAAGTACGCGCTTCATCTCGGCCAAGGCTAGGTCTTTATGCGTCATGTTGCGCAAACCAAAGGCTACAATCACGCAGTCAAAATAATGGTCTGGGAAGGGTAGTTTTTCCGCGTCACATTGTAAGGCTGGTACGTTTAAACCAGCATCTAGCATGCGGTCTCGGCCAACGCTCAGCATAGAGGCGTTGATGTCTGTCAGTATTACTTGGCCATCTGCACCTACTTTTTTTGCAAATAGTTTAGACAAGTCGCCACTGCCGCCCGCGATATCGAGTACTTTATCGCCATGACCGATGCCGCTGATTTCAACCGCAAAACGCTTCCAGCCTCTATGCATACCGACCGACATTACATCGTTCATGAGGTCATATTTGCTGGCAACCGAATGAAAAACCTCGCCGACTTTTTTGGCTTTGTCAGCCTCTGCTACAGTTTTAAAACCAAAATGCGTATTGTGTTCACTTGTCATGATGTTTTATTTAACCCAGTTTTTAGTTGATACTTTTCAAGCCAAACGGTTATTTTCGATGAATACCAGCTGCACTTAATTTGCCTAAGTACTCCAACCAGAGCGCTTCATAATCGCGGCCCAAATCATACAAGTAATCCCAAGAATACAAACCCGTGTTGTGGCCATCAGAGAATGTTAACTTGACTGCATAATTGCCAACAGGTTCTATGGCGGTGATATTCACATCTTCTTTATCCAGTTGCAGCACTTCTTGGCCTAGGCCGTGCCCTTTAACCTCAGCGGAAGGAGAGTAGACACGTAAAAACTCACAGGACAATTTACATTCCGTATTATTGTCAAATTTTATCTCTAATAGTCGCGATGTTTGGTGCAGGCGAATGTCAATTGGACGAGGTGAGTTTGGGGTTAGGCCGCTCATAATCTATCAATGCTTTTTAAAAGTAAGATAATAACAGAACGAGGTAGTTTGCTGATGTTGATGCGTATGCGTTAACCATAAAAACCGTTAATCTTTAAAATTAAGCCGCTTATCTGAATTTCATTCGAATCTAGAATAATAGTTGGCTGATTTATTTGATTATTTACACAATAATGATAAAGTTATGCTACGAAATTGTGCGTATAGGACCATCATGGCTCAGGAAAAATCTAATAATAAGTTAGCACATCAATTTGCAGCATATTCTGAATGGCGAAAAGCTTTAGTCGATACGATCTGCGATTATCGCAGCTGGCTAAATGAGCAGGAACTCAACGATGGGCAAGTTGATCAGCGTATACAGCAACTGTTAGATCGATTGCATGAAGATAAGCTCAACGTTGCATTTGTCGCGGAGTTCTCTCGTGGGAAGTCAGAGTTAATCAATGCAATTTTCTTTGCAGGGTATGGAACACGACTCTTGCCGTCAAGTGCAGGCCGTACCACCATGTGTCCTACCGAGTTGCTATACGATAAATCCAAGCCAAGTTCGATCATGTTATTGCCGATTGAAACTCGGCTGTCAGATGCCACCACCACCGAATACAAGCGTTATCCCGAAGAATGGAAAACCATTCCGTTTGACATTGATTCAAATGAAAGCATGGTCAATGCGTTCAAAGAGGTCAGTAATACTAAGGCTGTGTCTCTAATCGAGGCTGAGAAGTACGGTTTATTTGACCCCAGTAGTTCAGATGACGCGATTAGCGTCAATAGGGATGGCACCATCGATGTGCCAAGTTGGCGCTATGCGTTGATTAATTTCCCACATCCTTTACTCGAGCAGGGTTTGGTTATTTTAGATACACCAGGCCTGAACGCAATTGGTACTGAACCCGAGTTAACACTCAATATGTTACCTAATGCGCATGCTGTACTATTTGTACTAGCTGCAGATACTGGTGTGACTAAATCTGAAATTGATGTTTGGCGCCAATACATTAGCGGCACACGCTGGAAACAAAAAGGTCGCTTAGCGGTGCTCAATAAGATTGATGGGCTTTGGGATGAGTTAAAGAACGAGGATGACATCCAAGCTGAACTTACCAAACAAATCAAAAGTAGTGCTGAGTTGCTTGGTTTGGATACTAATCAAATATTTCCGATTTCAGCGCAAAAAGGCTTGCTGGCAAAAGTTAATAACGACCAAGAGCTGCTTGTTAAGAGTCGTATTCTAGAGCTTGAAAGAGCTTTATCTGACGAGCTCATTCCATCTAAAAAAGAAATCGTTCGTGATAATACGCAAAATGAAATTGAAGACTTAATTTCGAATACGCATCTTATTTTAGATGCACGTATTTCTGGCATCAACGACCAGTTAATTGAGCTACGTGGTTTACGTGGTAAAAATGAAGATGTTGTTGAACATATGATGAATAAGGTTAAAGTGGATAAAGAAAACTTCGAGAAAGGTCTGCAGCGCTTTCAAGCGCTAAGAAGTATATTTTCCAAGCATACCAATATTTTATTTACCTTATTAGGTATGGAGGCGCTTAAACTACACGTGCATACCACGCGTGAAACGATGATTGATGCCAGCTTTACCAAAACTATTCGTGTGGCTATGGATAACTTTTTCAGCGAGTTGAAAAAGCGTTTAGTGACATCTGATACGCAAATTGATGAAATTAAAAAAATGATGGATGTGATGTATGAGAAGTTTTCTAAAGAGCACGGACTGCGTAAATCAGAACCGCCAGCTTTTTCAACCTTACGTTATCAAAAAGAATTGGCAAAATTAGAGCGTGCTTATAAAGAACAGTTTAATACTGCTTTTAATATGATTGCCCATGAGAAAATGACGCTAACTAGCCGGTTTTTTGAAACCTTGGCAAGTCGGGTGATTCATGTATATGAAGTGGCTAATCGTGATATAGAAAATTGGCTTAAGGCTGTTATTTCTCCGATGGAATCTCAAGTGCGTGAACATCAATTGCAATTACGTCGTCGTTTAGAAAGTATTAAACGCATTTATAAGGCGACGGATACCTTGGAGGATCGTATTTTGGAGTTGGAGGCGATAGAGAAAAGTATTCAAGCGCAGTTAGATGATTTGAATGTATTGCGCATGCACATGAATAACGCACTTGCATTTGAGCCAGTGGAAGACGCTATAGCGGCATAAATACTAGCTCGTATGGGTTGTGAGTCATTACAAATAAAAAGGCTGCATTGGAGCCTTTTTATTTGCTCAATGAAATCGCTGAATTTGTATTTAACGCATAATCCTAGCGACTAGACAGCATCAATGTTTTCATTTTTTGCATGGCTTTTTGCTCGATTTGACGAATACGTTCAGCCGAAACGCCAAATTCATCAGCAAGTTCGTGCAAGGTTTTTCCGCCAGTCTCTTGCAGCCAGCGTGCTTCAACCACACGGCGACTTCTGTCGTCTAAGTTATCAAGTGCGTGTGCTAAACCGGTTGTTTCAGCCACCTCAATTTGCTTGGCTTGCATCGCCTCTAACGGCTCAAGGCCTTCATCTTGTAAATAAGCAATTGGGCTGTAATGCTCATCGCTATCATCATCGATATTTGCTTCAAGTGAAATTTCATGACCATTCAAGCGTGCTTCCATTTCCAGCACTTCTTCAGGTTTAACGTTGAGCGTACGGGCAATGTGGTCAACTTCACTAGGTTGTAAGGTATTTAAGCCAGTTCTCATGCTACGCAGATTAAAAAATAATTTACGTTGTGCTTTGGTGGTCGCAATTTTGACTAAACGCCAGTTACGCACAATATATTCGTGCATTTCTGCTTTAATCCAATGCATTGCAAATGAGACTAAGCGAACGCCACGTTCTGGATCAAAACGCTTTACGGCTTTCATCAATCCGATGTTACCTTCTTGAATCAAGTCTGACTGAGGTAAGCCATAACCGTTATAGCCGCGAGCGATACTAGCTACCAAACGTAGATGTGACACAATTAGCTGGCGAGCGGACTCTAAGTCATTTTCATTTTTGAATTTAACAGCAAGAGAATATTCTTCCTCAGCCGTCAGAATAGGATATGCCTTAATTGCTCTAGAGTATTGCTCTAAGCTATCAGCAGATTTTAAAACAGGTAGGGTTAATGCATTGCTCATTGAAATTTATTTCCTCCAATAATTTGTATATTAGCACTCTATCTATGAGAGTGCTAGTGACTAAAGGTTCAAAGATAACGCTAATTGTTCTAAACAATCAAAGTTGTTAACTTACAATTAGAATTGTTAACTCGCAATTAAAGTTGTTAACTTTGACTATGCAATAAACAATTATAGTTGTTAACTCTATACCTCAATCCATTCAATACTTCAAAAATTAAAACTATGCATATTTTCGTATGGCAGCTTTGCGGCAAGCTAATTTAGATGGCATGGGGCAAGTTTCGACCCTATACGGAAGTTCATCAATCAAAAATAATCGGCAGCTAATCTACAATAAGCCGTCATTCAGGTTTTGAAAGATAAGTCATCTACCTGTTATTAGGCAATGGGGCTAAGCCACACCATCTATTATTGGCACCCTAAGTGTTTTCCTTAAGTCCTGCTTGCTTTTTTTAGTGTCGATTTTTACATTACGCCTTGCGCCTTTCAGCCTGCGACATTTTGTCACACTCCACTATCAACAATATTCGCGTATGCTCATCATGGAAATTTAAGGCTATCTGCAACAAAGTCAATCTTCAGCACCAAGATGGTGCAATCTACATTCATATGAAGTCTGCATGGTGATGAAGTTAACTGGAACGACAAGCTAGATTGCCGGATGAATTGTAAATTCTTGTTGCATTCCCCCGCATACCTTTCATGAAGACCGAGAGTTGTTGTATGCTTTGGCGGCAATTAAAAAAATAATTCTAAAAAACCATAAGAATAATACCAATGAAAACAATAAGAAACTGGCGTCAGGGATGCGTCATGCTGGCTTTCTATGCTTATTCGTTTAGCGCGATTGCCGCCAACCTCAACCCTTCTGACACCACTGCTCAAGAACAGCTCCGCCAACAAGAGCGCCTGAACCAACTCCGTCAGCAGCAGGAAATAAAGCCGGATATCCGCGATGCCGTTGATCAGCTTAAACACATGACACCTGTCGCAACAGACCTCATTCCCGAGAACGAAACACCGTGCTTTAGCATCACTAAAATAGTACTGATCGGCGATAGCGCTCATCAATTTCAGTTTGCGCTGGATGAAGTATTAGCCAAGGCTTACCAAGCGCAAACGCAATCGAAAACGCCTCATTCAGCCATTCTAGGCAGTTGCTTATGCCAAAAAATCGGCGTAGGTGATCTTGCCAATCCAGTCATTCAAAGTATCCTCGGTGCCAAAAAACACTAAAAAATCACTGAAGAAGATAAAATATGCTTAAACTTTATATGGGATTGTGGTGGTTTTGTTTTATTCAAGAGCCTTTGTTTTATTTTATGGATTGGGCTAATAATAGAAACTTCTTTAGCTACATAACGACTTTTGATATAGATTGTTGGTACGCAATTAAAACTACCCGAA
>CAINWC010000113.1 GCA_903854305.1 uncultured Pseudomonadota bacterium
AGCGATTGCAACTTTATGCCGAAAATTTTCTGAAAAAAACTCAAATAGATAATAATAACAACAGCGAGAGTGCAAGTTCAGATCCAACTGAGTCATCAAACGAAAGTGACTCTCAAACGATATCACAAGCCGAAGTTGAAAGCTTGATGCCGAGCGTAAGTTTGTTTAAAATTGTGTTTGCCTTCTTTAAGTAAATTCTCCTGGGTACCTCGTTGTATAACTCCTCCTAGCATATGATGGGTGCCTGCGGCAACCCTGTTCTGTTGAATTTTGCTCTGAACAGCACTTTGCTTAAAGGCACATTTGTCTGGGTCTTTATTTCTTTCTTTTGTGTCAGCAGAATGTTTACGTTTGAGTGCTTCGTATTGTCTTGATGTAATACGAATTTTATTGCTAGTTTTACCAAGTGTGGCTAGTCTCCAAGCGGCATTATTCATTTTTGTTGCAGCAAGTCCGGTAGTCATTTTACACAATAGCAAATGACATACCCAATGTTCTTTTGCTGTAAGATTGACAAAATTTACAATATCGTTAGGATTACCATCGAGCCATCCAGCGGGACCTTTTCTGGCCCTATTCTTATAAAATGATTCTGGAATGATGTGGTGCTTTTCGGTATAACCGTTAGAGTTGTTTTGTGCCATAGCTTTGCGTATAATAGCATAGTAGCACCGTGTGTATTTGTTGTTTATAAATATCATTGCTGATTGCTCCTTCAAGCGTTAGAGTAGTTGGATATCCCCATATCGAGAACTACACCCTTATTTATTACAGAGCTAAATACTAGTATGGCAAAAGACAGTTTCCTAAACAACAAAGACCAGCCCATTTTTAAATCCGGAGAGGATTATTGGCAGGTTGCGTCAAACATTCGCGACATCTACATGAGTGCAGGCAGTCTAAGCACATTACTGGACTTTGAGCGTGTGCTGGACGAACTAGACCTATACGCATTCAAGAACTGGCAAATTGGCGAACTAGTGGCTGGCCCAGAAATTTCAAAGTACAAGGTAAGTGCCATATTCATGTGGCCCGAAGCCTTGATGCCAGATCCCAGAGGTGGACGCCGTTTATTGCCATTTGACTGTGACGTCAAGTACAAAAAAACCACCATGAAGATTCCAATTAAAATTACTGATCCCAGTGATTATCGTCCTGGTACCAAAAAAGCTAGAATTACCGAAAAGAAAATATGGCTGGTAGAAATTACCATGCCCAAGAGCCTAATGAGCGATATACGTACAGGATCAATAGAAATGGAAGATCAGGACATAGATTTAGAAGATTTAGATAGTGCTTACGAAAAAGATCTAGATCAAGACAGTTACCAAAGTGATGAAAAGGCCCAAGATGCACAACAAAACCTCCAAGCTCAAGCTACCAGCCCTTTCTGAGAGCCTGAGCTTTAAAGACCTAGAAGGGCTCATGAAGCCCACCGTCCACGTGGATGAATTCAGTAGCAAGATGGGCGACGATGATGACATTATTGTTGTGAGTTTTTTCCTGCGCGATCAGCAAGCGGCCCGAGATCTCATGAACTGGTTTGAAAAAGGTTATGATTTTGTACTTGATGCTGATAAGAGTCCGGGCGAACTTAAACCCAATCGTTATTTGGTCTATGTTGAACTGCGTCGCCGTAGCACAGCTGGTGGCCATGTGGAAGAATTATTAACGGACTTAAACACACTGACCGAGTACGAGCTAGATGACTGGGTCATGCACTACAAGGGCAAAGAAGTACCCTTCTCCAGAGATGCCTTTGATAAAATGGTTCCCCTAAGCCCCCGAGCCTATCGTGAACGGTACGAAAAGGATCTAAACGAAGTTCGTTCAGCAGCCGGATTGCCTGTGGTCGTCAGCTACGATCATCGTGATCCTGCATTACAAACAATCCAAAGCGCTGCCGGAATAATTTAACAACTATCTAAAAAGTAGGTATATAATTACCTATGAC
>CAINWC010000114.1 GCA_903854305.1 uncultured Pseudomonadota bacterium
GATGAAAATTTGGCAACCTAAACAAGTGCCCACTTCCATATTTGATTGGGGTGGCTGATGGGGCTCGAACCCACGACAACAGGAATCACAATCCCAGCCTTTCTATATACTAAAACCTATATTTGACGCCACTATCAGCGGGATATATAATCCAATTATTAATTACTGGCACAATTCTGGCACAGTTAACACATAATCTGGGACTTTAAAATGGCGACTATCCGAAAAAAAGGCGAATATCAGTGGCATGCGCAGATTCGCCGAAAAGGCTACCCTTTTGAGACTAAAACTTTTAACACCAAAACTGAAGCAGAAGTCTGGGCGAGGTCAGTAGAAAACGAAATGGATCGCGGCGTGTTTGCATCTAGAGTAGAGGCTGAAGGTACCACTCTGTACGAAGCCTTGGAACGTTACGAGCGTGAAATTTCCAGCAAAAAGAAGGGCTTCGTCCAGGAGCGCTATAAAATTCGTGTTTGGCAAACTCATGCATTGGCCAAACGATCTTTGGCCAGCCTCAGGGGTGCCGACTTCGCAAAATATCGAGATGAGCGGCTTGCATCAGGCTCCGCCGCCGCAACTGTGCGTCTCGCACTAGCTTTGATATCTCACATCTTCACTATTGCAACAAAGGAATGGGATATACCAGTCCAAAATCCAGTTAAAAATATTCGCTTACCCCGCGCAAACAATTCGAGAGAACGCCGCCTGTTGGATGGCGAAGAAGCCATATTACTTTCCAGCCTAGAAGCACCTGCAGGCGACCGATCAAACCCTTGGGTGAGACCCTTGGTAATCCTCGCCCTAGAGTCTGCCATGCGCCAAGGAGAACTGCTTTCTTTGGAATGGAAAAATATTGATCTCCAACGCCAAGTCGCCCGTTTACCAGATACCAAAAACGGTACTGCCAGAGATGTGCCCCTGTCCAGCCGTGCGGTCATTGTAATGAAAGAGCTCTCACACTCAATTGATGGCAAGGTCTTCAAGACCACCGCAAGCGCGCTTAAACAATCTTGGGCGCGCGCCATCAAGCGCGCTGGCATGGACGACCTTCATTTCCATGATTTACGTCATGAAGCGACAAGCCGACTAGCTGAAAGGCTAGCGCTTCACGAACTAATGAAGGTAACTGGGCACAAGGACACGCGGATGCTAGCACGCTACTACCACCCTCGCGCCGAGGATTTGGCGCGGAAGATGGGTTAGCTGCATATTCTCATACCAACTGACCACTGGTTCTCATCATGACTGCCCAGCAGAATTATTTGAACTGTCCAGTTATTTTCATGGGTACTGACCATTAATTAGGAGGATCTATACGGTAATCCCCCCATTATTAACTACAGCTAAAAGTAGAAACTAAACCGCCAAGGCTAACTTTTGCTTCGGGGGGCATTAGGCAATTCCAACTTTACTTTCACTTTATATAGTCATAATCCTAATAAGCCATTAATTCTCAATCCCGTTTTTATGACGAAAATAAATCAGGCTCATCACGTTCCAAACACATACAATTAAACAAGAAGCAGCTAGTAAAAATGCAATTAATCCCAAATATTTTCCAAAAATGTATGTTGCAAACTTGATACCATCTGCCGGACTTGCTGTAGTAGCTGGTAATAATAGATCAGTGACAACCATAAGTATCATCCCCATTACTGTACTTAATAATATTGCTCTTTCATAAGTTCTATGTTCATTAAGTAGCTGATCACTACTTTTATCCCACAAGCTTGTAACGCAAAGTACTAAATTCAACAACCACTCTAATAACTTCATTATCTTCCTCTGTAATTTTTATTCGAGCTATTTACACCAAATCACTTTACCTTCTCTAAGGATATAGTGACTGCGACAATTAACATTTCTGTGCACCGAAGGATGTAACGTCGGTTTAGATTTTTTATTTAAATATACCTGCCATCTCGGCTTGCCTTTAGTGTCCAGTGTAAGTTGGATTAAATCTCCACAATTGCACGGACATAACATTGCTGCTTGCCAAAATTGCTTATTTTCGCCAACCAAATACAGCACATTTTTTTCAAAGTAATCTGGCAAATCCTCGCACGTGACTGTTTTATACTCAATTTCATTACGAAATAAATTAACAAACCAACCAACTGCTTTTTTAATCTTATTTTTTATCATTATGCAGCTCCAGTATGCCTAGAAGTGGTTGTTGATCTCCTAGGCCTGTATATTTTGCAAATACGCGGCATGCATCTCCATCTTCGGTATCTTCACTAGATTCAGGGTCACTAATTACAATTCTTCTTTGTGCGTATTTTGAGTTGGGCTCAACTCTGTAGGGATTAACTCTTGCTAGAAACTCATTAAAAGCCATCGCTGCTACTTGCATATTGACGGATATTACTGCTGGCTGATCAACGCGAACACCCTTAATATAGCCTTGTTTGGCACGATCTTCATAAACCTCAGGTGTATGTCGTTTCATCATAGCTGCTTCAAAATCAGCTTGTGTATATACACCCCTACTTAACAAACTAGAACCATTTGGTTTGATGTAATGAATCGCACCATTAATGCTATCTACGCCGCCTCTACCATCTGCATCAATCCTAACGCCCATATCAAAATATGGGATGAGATAATAACTTGCTAGTTTATTTAGCACATGACGCCCATCCACTGAGTCCATGCAGCCAAATATCACATCGCACTGTGCTAGTACTTTAATAACCTCTATATTCATCAAATCAGCCTGATAGGTATTCACCACGGTACCTAGATTCATATTTTCAATGGCTATTTTAAATACTTCGACTTTGGGTGTTTGTTCTTCAGCATTTTTCCATGAGCTATTAACTATGCGGTTCAGATTTTTGTGATCTATAGTCTCTGGATCAACTATATCCAATTGGCCGACATGGTTTCTTGCTAATTGCTCTATGATGATAGAGCCTGTACCTGAACATCCCACTACGCCTACACGCAGGCGTCTCATTAGTGAATATGTACCTTCACCAAATGCTTGTACTATTCGAATAGCATGTTCAGGTATCACTGGTTTGGAGCCTTCACTAAACCAATAGTGCATATCATCACCTACGATACGGATACTATTTAACTGTTTACCTACTCCATCTGGTGTAATTGTGCGTCCAATTAACTCTCCATCAGGCAACATAATCAAGCTAGCCATCGGCTCTTCTGTATCTAGCCAGCCATATATTGACGCAAACAGCTCTGTGTCTGACAGGTCATCTGTGTTTGAAAACTGACGATACCCACCTGGATGGCTATGAATCTTTATAATACTTAAATCATCGTTCATCGCTTTTTCTAAAGCAGATGCAAGCACATCTGGACTCCACGTTACACGGTCAGGTGTACGTATACGACAGGCCTCATATGGGACTGTATGTACTTGCTGCACTAATAAGGTATTAGAAGTACTGCTTGAAGAGCGGCCACATATCGCTATTGCGACCGCCTCGCATCCATCACCAGGGAAAAGATGTTTTTTGATCTGCGCATGATGTGCGGATGTCATTGCTACCGTTACCTGGTTATGTCTGCGTATCATTTAAGTAGCTCCTGATTCAGCCAATCTACAACTAAAGTCATATGTGTACTTAAATTATCTTCACCCATACGCCATGCACTAACAGGCGTTCGATGGCGAGACCATTGCTGCCAATTTTTACCATCAAAAGCCAGTGGTGATAAAGCACCAATTGTTTTTCCATCTGCACGAGATAAGTTAGGATAAAAATATGCCATGTCGATTTGAGCATCAGGATAACCTGGCTGCAAATTTACAAATACACTAGATTTATCCACGTTATACCCATGAGGGATTGGAAAACCGTGAATTACTACCCGTCTTACAGCCCCTTCAACTACTGTCTCATATGGTAAATTTAACGCCTGTAGATATGCAGTATCATCTTTCATTAACTCGAACTGATTTCGCATTGGATTCGCCTCACCCTCTGTAACTTCGTTAGGTATAGTCATGAATCTTTCAATGCCAGGTTCTTTTAAATCCACAACATCATTTAGCCCTATAGTTACTACTTGACCTTTGATTTTTTGGCGCAAAATATATCGCTCTGGTGGCGTTTTACCAGCCAACGTTAATATCTCACGACCTGTAGCAGTATCGGTATGCAATGTACATTCTTGCTTATCTACTCTGATTTTATAATCATGACCGTGCGGCACTTGCTTACCTTCCTTAGCATAAGCTTCTACGTCGATTAGTTCTCTAGCTTGGTTCATTTCTTTTCCTTTCTGACGCCTTTAAAGGGTGTCTTATCTGTAGTTTTTACATCTATAAATCGCCCTGTATCAGAGTCTCGTTTACCCAATGACCTGAAGGGGTTTGAGTTTGTGAACGATCTTTTACTGCGCCATTGCGATGCCCATCACCGCTTGGTGGATTTGTTGCCATAACTCACTCCTTATATCTGATTAAATTAAACTGTTTAACCAGAGGCTAAAAAAAGCCATTTCTCTGGTCAGTTTTTATTTTAATTGATATTTTCTGATTAAACAAGCTAATTTAATCAGAATTATTTTATTGCTTGGTAGATGTACTCTATCCCCCCGGACTCTGCTGCTACCTCTGTTCGTAATATATAGCCTTCACTAACCAGTTTTTTTAATCTAGTACTTGCATTTTGAACACTAATATCTAAATCAGCCGCGACTTGAGCAGCCAACACTCCCTTTTTAGTCAATACATAATCAAGCAATTGTGATGTTGAAGAGGTTAATTCAGGCCCTAAAACTCTATACGAGTCTCTATCCCATGAAATTATTGGTTGCTCTTTTGCTTTTGCAGCGTAATCCCAATTATCCAAAGTATCTGGATTATGTACATTCGTCATAAAAAAACTCTTAGTTTGGCGATAAAGCTTCGCAACTGTAAGAACACTCTCTCTAGGAAAAGAAGCATCTGTGGCTACTATCCCTTTCAATGAAACTTCATAAATTGAATATTGGGGATGCGTATCTATGTAGTCTGAAAGACTACGAAAGGATTCTTTACCTAGAACATTTCCAAATGGATGATCCTCACCTTCCGTGAAATCTAACAAAGTTATTAAATGTGGCTTCTGATTCATTTGTTGCATTTAACGAGAATTATTAATTTTAGTCAAGTTCAAAATCAAAACAGATATGTGTACCAAATATCAATGGTAAACCAGCTTTAAAATTAACAGGCTTTAAATGACCTTGTTTAAAGTTCAAACCAATCTCACAATTAGCCTGCCTCACTAAAATCTTAGCGCTATATTTTTGAGCTACTTTACTTGAACTGCTCAGACCAAGACCTCTGTCTGGATCATCAACCCGACTAATACGGCCGTTAAGAAAAACTCGTTTTAATAATTCAAGATCAATATCCTCTCCTGAATCTTTTATCTCTTGATATTGAGCAGGATACTTGTCTGGGAAAATGGGCTTTAGAGTTCCTAAAATACCATCTCCACTATCTGAAATAACTGTTTGTATATGAGGTGGTGAAGTTTTCTTGTAAAACTGCAAACCTATAAACCCAGGTATAGGCAGTTTTGAGTGCTCCATAACATTTCCAAATAATTCTGAAAGAACGGTATATGCATCTTGATCATACTTATCGCCCGCAATCTCCACAAATACTTTTTTCAATCTTTTAGGGATTGATTTATCTGGGCTATAAGGATCAATTGAAGCAAACTCAACTACTGAATCACTATTCTGATTGTATATTTGAGCTCTTGATACAGCTGGGCGACTTGGTAAAACATTAACTTTTATATCTAAATGCTCAAAAAATCCTAATCTACTTACATAAGATAGTGTCGCAGGCTGTTCAGTAAAATCTAAAGTGACCTCTTTATTTTTATATGCCAGCTGGTTAGACAAGGCCATTAAACGAGCAATTGATTCTAGTAATAATTTACAGCCTTTTGGAATAATAATAAAAACGGAATTCGCATCTGACTCTAGCGGAGACTCAACTCCCTCTAATGCCGACTCAAATAGACTGCAATCAACCCAACAATGCGGTGGAAACTTAATAATTAAGTCTATATTTTTATTTATCCAACAGTAATTATTATCAATCTGAAAACTCTCCGTGTGAGAGTGTAAAAATTTATTCACATCATGCTTATCCAACTGAAGTTTTTTTGCAATTTCCCTTGCTTTTATTCCTGGCGTTTCTTGCAATACTTTTAAAATTCTATCTAACATTATTAAATATCAGAAAATGAGATGCATAATCATAGCTTAATTATTTTAATTTGAGCGGATGTTGAATTTATCCACGCCTCAGGCTGGAGCCTGCTTATTAGTTAAATTTGGTGCAATTTCCAATGTTGGTTTTTGATCATTATGAGGAGTATGAGTATTCTCATCTAGTTGACTACCAATTATTATTTAAGTTGACCAGTCATTCTCATTCAAACTGACCAGTGATTCTCATGACTACTGACCATTCATTCACTTTGAAGTAAACTATTCATCAAGGCCAAAAATTAGACTTCTTGATTGCAGTCGGTCAGAATCGGAACTTTCGGCCACTAGGAGTCATACGCCAAACAAGGCTGGTCGGCTGCTATGGGGGACGAGGACTAAACCGCTCGCGCGGTAATGAGCGCCACGGTCAGTGGCAATAAATAAATTGACAGAAATATGCTATAGCTTAAGTTGGGAAGTGAGGCAATCC
>CAINWC010000115.1 GCA_903854305.1 uncultured Pseudomonadota bacterium
GGCCCATAAAACACTCTGAAATTTGCAAGAAATCAAAGTGTTATTATCACATTTCTGGGAAATTTACACCACTAATATTTAACTATTACCTAATTAAATCAATTGGTTAATAGTTATTCAGGGTGGACTAATTAGTGGTTTTCCCAATATATTGGTGCATATTTATACGTCCAAATACCGAAACACGCTAGCCAAACTGCTGCTGCGCATAGATAAAGATGGCTACGTGCGGTGAAATCCAATCCAGGAAGTTCTGAAATAATACGTAGCGCTGCTACCGCTTGGAACGCTAGAAACATGCCCCAAGTTAATCGGTCTGCTTTTAGCATTCTGCCAGAATGGCCGAGTGTAACGCGCGTGGCCATGGCAATGAGTATGGAAGCGAAATAGCCGATGGTCAGCGCATGTAGCGGCGCTTTTGCGAGGATGAGTTGCCCCGTTAAAAGTAGCGCTAAGCTTTGAATAGTATAAAGCAGCAAGGCAATGCCCAGCCAGGCAAAACCGATGTGCAGCATGCCAAGAATAGGAATGGAAAGGCTGGCACGCAGGCGCCATGCGCGTGAAAGATAGATTGCACTAATCGCCATGGGTAAATCTACCAGCCATGTCCAAGCTTGCAAATGGGTAAGTTCAAGTATTCCATGAATAAGGGCGAAGCTAGGAATAAGTGCCAGCACCCAATCTGGTCGCACGATTTTATATTGAGGAATCGCATTCGCGGAGAAAAACGGAATCATGCGGTGGCTAACGGCAAAAAATACCGGTAGCAGAATTAGCCAAATGCCGCCCACTTTGGCGATAGCGACCAGATGCACCTCATTACTCACAAAGCCGGCAAGTAACAGCCAGCCAAATCCAAGCACAACAGAGGTAATGGCTGCATGACGTTTGTCTGGGTGCTTTGCACGCAAATAGACGCGCAATAAGGCATATAAGCCCATACCCCATCCGGCCAAAAACAGTATGAGTGCCATTTTTAATACAGCGGCGCTATAAATCAGCCCCACGTAAAATAATAAAGACCCCGATGCCAGCAATAAAAAGGCGGGGACGTAAGCGCGTCGCTCTACTTCCTCGCCATTCATCCAGCGCGGAAAAGTGGTCATTAAAAAGCCGAATATAAAGAATGGGAAAAGACCATAAATCATCAGAAAAGCGTGTGCGTCTGTTGGTGGTATGGTCCACGAAATTGGCGCATATAAGCCGCCGTAGCGCCCAGCTAGATCAGCCAGCCACCATATGATGATCAATACCGACTGAACGCCGCCGCCGAAAAAAAACATGCGATGCGGGGCAGATGAAAACGCTTGCCATGATTGATGTAAGTTCTTCATATCGTTATATATCCTTTCAGCTTTCTATCGTTCTATTTTTTGCATGCTCGGCCGCAAACTCATACAGATCAACCAAGTCCTCGGTGCTCACGTCGATGACACCATCTATTTGACCAAGCGCCCATTGATAATCTTCCTCTTTCAATGCTGGATACGGCTTATGATCACTTTTTGTAAAGTCCGCATGGTGAGGGTGGTGTGAATGACGAAGCGGGTAGCGCCGCCCAGGAATCAAGTTGTTGATTACGATGGATAGCAATACCATAGTGCCCGCATTGACAACCACAACTTCATAACAAAATTGCCATCCCATGGCGTGAATTTCTGGACCCCCTAACACCGCAATCATCGCGGTTGCCGCGCTCGGTGGATGCAGACATTGCAAACTATGCATTGCAAATATAGAGGTAGCCACGGCAACGGCTGTAGCAATCGCTGGGTTGTGTAGCCAATGGGCGCATGCTACGCCAATCGCCGATGACAAAAAGTGTCCACCGATCACTGGCCAAGGTTGTGACATTGGACTATGCGGAATGACAAACAGCAAAAATGCTGAAGCGCCCATCGATGCTAATACCAGTAGCGAAAATGATCCGCTGAAGGAAGCGAAGTGAACGACCTCGATCAGAATCAAAATTGCAATAAATGACGCTAAAGACGAATAAATCTTTTCTTTAATGGCTACCGAAGGCGATTGATAGTTGGCAACAAAAATTGCCAATGCTTTAAGTGGATTCATGATGGGCGCATTTACCTCGAATAACGGCGCTCGCCGTGCTTAGGATGAATAACAATAGTGCAATAGCATTAAGCGCGCCACCAAGGCTACGGCTATGTTGGTTCTGTAGCAAATCACCTGAGATTCTGGCAATAAGTGAGGCATGTAACACAATGAGCGGCAGGTAAAATGTTGCATGATAAGGTATTTTCACCTTGGCTACCGCTGGAAATATGATGGGCGCATGTCCGAATATCATAGAAAACACAAAGCCCACTAAGATGGCGTGTAGAAATGCGTCATAGCTGGAGCCGAACATTAGCTGCGGTGAGAGTAATCCGATTAGCGCGCCAACGAGTAGCCAGAGATAGCCCGACAACAAACACACAGCGATGAATCGGGTTAAGCCTTTTTGTTTGATGGTATGACGCGCGATGTCTTGGCGTAACAACCAGATTGCGAGCGCAAGTAATGCCGCTGAAAGTATTTGTACGTGCTGTTGATTAGATAGTGTTGTTAAAACCGCGCCCACTAGAAATAGGCTGATGATTAGTATAAAAGTGGTTTTACCCGTTAATGAAGGCGGGAGAAACCGCGAAAGTTCAAGTCGCTCACCCGCAATCGTCAATACCAAAAAGCCTATCCACCACGGCGCTATTTGTGCGATGCCGAACCCGCCCAACCACAAAGCATTACCGATTAACCATGACAGGCAACCTAACAGTAAGGTGAACGTGAATAATGCCTGTTGCCGGATGAAAATTTTAGCCGTAGCAATGCCAAGAACAATGCTTGATATCGTGATTAAATTTGCCCCAATGCGCCAAGGCAAGGCCAAAATGAGTGCCAGCCCGCCAATCGCAGCCGCTAATGGCGCCAAATAAGCCCAACGTTGGCTGATGGCAACGGCGCGTTCCAAGGCGATGACGGTACCCAAAAAACCACACACCATTAATGGGCCATGCATATTTTCCAGGCTTATATTGGCTGGACTTATATTCGCTAGATTTAAAGAGGGCAATGGAAAATGCCAGCCTAAGCGCAATAAGCCACCACCGATACCAAAAGCCAAGCTGATAAATCCCGCTACCAGCATTGGAATTCGGTATTGCACTGAAAGGTTTTTCTTATTGATCATTTTTATTTAATCGCACAAGTGCTAATCCCAACCTAGGCGCAGTTTGGCCTCGGCCGACATCATGTCGGGACTCCATGGCGGCTCCCAAACCAAATGAATATCAAACGTCATTGTACTGGGCAGCATCCGAGTTAAAGTTGCATGAATGTCATCAAGCAGCATTTCACCCATTGGGCATGCTGGCGAAGTCATTGTGAGGTTCACTTTCGCAATATTTCCCTCAACCTCAATGCCGTACACCAATCCTAGATCTACGATATTTTCACCAACTTCTGGATCTATGACCTGTAATAAGGCTGCTCGAACGTTTTGCTCCAGCGTTGATAGCGCGTCATTTGAAGTTTTGATGGACATTGTTTAAGGTGTATGTAAAATATACCTTAAACATATCATAGCGTTTTCATATAAGCAATATTTTTATATGCGTCATATTTAATGCCTCAATCAATGGATAGAACTTATGCAGCTCACCACTTTTTCAGATTACGCGATGCGCGTCATGATGTATTTAGGTTTACAGCAGGGCCAGTTAGCCACTATTTCAGAAATTGCCCATGCCTATGGAATCTCTGAAAACCACCTGACAAAGGTTGTGCATCATTTAGCGCTACGTGGCTATGTAGAAACGGTGCGCGGCAAAGGCGGAGGTTTAAGATTAGTAAGAGCGCCGAACACCGTGAATATTGGAGAAATGATTCGAGCTTCAGAAGGTAACGCTGGCTTATTGCCCTGTTTGAATAAGGAAGGTGCGTGTTGCATTCAGAATACGTGCAAATTAATGGGCATTTTGCGCGAGGCGCAAAGCGCATTGTTTGGAGTATTAGATCAGTACACACTCGCTGATCTATTACTCAAAGAAGCGCCACCGACTCAGATTAAGCCCTAGCCTATGTTTTAGCCGTAATTAACAAAATACCCATAATAGTAAAGTGGCGTATAAAGTGATCGTTTACTTTGCAATTGAATACGTCTTAGCTTGATTAAAATGTTGTCATGTATTTAATACGATTTGCAAGCAGTGCGTTTTTCGTAACATTCATATGTGCCTCAGACTTGCCTAGTAGGTATTTGCGTGATGTAGTGCAACCGCTCATTAGTCATAGTTAAATTTAAAAATAGAAAGAACTCAATATGAAAATCAACATGCCTGTCACTAATCATGAAGTGTTACTTGATGATGCAGCGTTTCTCTTGAGTAAGACAGACTTGAAGGGCACCATCACCTACGCCAATCAGGACTTTATTAAAATAAGTGGCTTCAGCGAGTCCGAGCTTGTCGGTCAAAGTCACAATGTAGTGCGTCACCCAGATATGCCATCAGAGGCCTTTGAGGATATGTGGCGTAACTTAAAGGCTGGGCAACCATGGACAGGCTTAGTTAAGAACCGTACCAAATCAGGTGACTATTACTGGGTAGAGGCAAACGCCGCCCCTATTATCGAGAATGGTCAGGTGACAGGCTATCTTTCTGCACGTAAAAAACCATCACGCCAGCAAGTAGAGGCTGCAAGTGCAGCGTACCGCCTATTCAAAGAGGGCAAGGCCAATGGCTTGCTGATAAGCGACGGTAAAGTGGTTAAGAATAACCTCGCCTATCAACTAAAAACAAAGTTAGACATGTCGGTGGCACATCGTTTAATGGTCATTATCGGATTTGCCCTATTGGTGGCAATCTCACTCACCTTGCAAGGACTTTATGGCTTAGCTGAAACTAAAAACAGTCTGCAAGATGTCTATGAAGAGCACATGGCTAAGCAAGGAATCTTGGCTTCGATTTCTGAGAATCTGCTTAAAAATCGCACCCATTTGGGGGCCTCACTCATCAATACAACCATTGACGTTGACGCCAAAGGTAAAGCATCGCTTAGCATCAATGCAGAAAAATCTGCCGAAGAGGCTAAATACCTTGAAGGTAAACTTGAAACCATTAGTAAATCTTGGGCTGACTTCACCTCAAAAGGACTCGACCCAGAAGAAAAGTTGTTGGCTGATAAGTTTGCTGCAAGTCGTGATGTGTTTCTCAATGAAACCATCAAACCCGCCATCACCTCACTGCGCGCTAATGATTATCAAGCATTATTAACACTTAACGCTAATTCACGTGGTGCCTTTAATGCAGCAGATAAAGACATTGGCGCATTGATTCAGTGGCAAAAGGATGGCGCGGCAGAACAATACACCAGTAGTGTGGCGCGCTATAAACATACACGTCTAATTGCATTCAGCGTGCTTGGCAGTGCAATTGCACTATTGCTATGGTTTGGCCTACTTTTAATGCGCTCTATCACCAACCCTTTAGCAAAAATCATCGGTGTATTTGATGCCATTGCTTCAAGCAAACTAGACACCTCGATTGAGACCTCCGGCAATGATGAACTCAGCCATGTGTTGCGCTCATTAAAGTCTACACAAACCATGCTTAATGTGGATATCAATCAGCAGCGAGAGTTTGCTAACAAAGTGCACGAACAGTCAGTCCAATACGAAAATCAGCTTACCGCCATCAGCAAATCGACAGGCGTCATTGAATTTAACATGAACGGCACTGTGATTACTGCCAATGACATCTTCTTGAAAGCCCTCGGCTATAGCTTAGCTGAAGCCGTAGGTCAACACCACGGCAACTTTGTAGAGGCAAAGTATCGTAGCAGCCCTGAATACCAAGCCTTCTGGGATAAACTTAATCGCGGTGAAGCGGTTACAGGCGACGTTGAACGTGTCGGTAAAAATGGCAAAGAAGTTTGGTTGCATGCCTCTTACAACCCCATCCTAGATGCCACAGGCAAGCCTTACAAAGTAGTGAAATACGCGACTGACATTACCGAACAAAAAATAAAAAATACTGACTTTGAAGGTCAAATCAATGCCATAGGTAAATCTCAAGGTGTTGTCGAAGTCGCTTTGGACGGCAAACTGCTGAAAGCCAATGAGGTGTATTGCAACATGCTCGGCTACACCGAGAAAGAGTTAGTGGGTCAGCCATCCTCCATGGTCTTAGACCCAGCCTTTGCCAAGAGTGCTGAATTTGCAACGTTATGGGATAGGCTTGTCAAAGGCGGCAATGATTCCGGCCAATACAAACGCATCGCTAAAAATGGCAAAGAAGTGTGGATACAAGCGTCTTACAACCCCATTTATGATTTACATGGCAAGCCCTACAAAATCGTTAACTACACCCTCGACATTACCGCGCAAAAACTACAGGCCGCAGACAATGCGGGGCAGTTAGCGGCGATAGATAAAATCCAAGGTGTGATTGAGTTTGATCTGACTGGCAAAATAACGGCCGTCAATGCCAATTTTGCCAGTACTGTTGGTTATTCAGAAAATGAAATCATCGGCAATCACCATAGTATGTTTGTTGAACCGTCTTATCGTTCTAGCCATGAGTTCAAAGCCTTTTGGGATAATCTGGCTAAAGGTGAAGCTCAATCCGGTCAATTCAAACGCATTGGCAAAGGCGGTAAAGAGATTTGGCTACAAGCCAGCTACAACCCGATTATGGACATCAATGGCAAGCCATTCAAAGTGGTGAAATATGCCACTGATATTACAGAGCAGCATAAGAGCGCAGCCGCACTGGCTGAAGCGGTTGAAGAAACCCAAGGCATCATCGAAGCCGCGAAAGATGGTGACTTATCTAACCGAGTTTCACTCGAAGGTAAAGTGGGTGCGATTGCGAGTCTGTGCGAAGGCGTGAATGCGTTGATGAGTGAAATGACAGACATTATTGTGCAGGTACGTGAAGCGAGTGAAACCATCAACACTGCCGCAGGTGAAATCTCTTCTGGTAATAACGACCTCTCTCATCGTACCGAACAACAAGCCTCTTCATTAGAAAAAACCGCGGCCAGCATGGAAGAGCTGTCTGCGACGGTTAAACACAATGCTGATAACGCTAAAGAAGCCAATCAACTAGCACGTGTTGCATCTGAAGTTGCGGTAAAAGGCGGCAATGCGGTGTCCGAAGTGGTTGCCACCATGACGGCGATTAACGCCAGCTCCAAGAAAATTGAAGACATTATCTCCGTGATTGATGGCATTGCCTTCCAGACTAACATCCTCGCCCTTAATGCAGCGGTCGAGGCGGCTAGGGCTGGCGAGCAAGGCAGAGGCTTTGCGGTAGTGGCTGCTGAAGTGCGTAACCTTGCACAACGTTCAGCATCGGCTGCCAAAGAGATTAAGGAATTGATTGCTGATTCTGTAGGCAAAACGACAGAAGGCACACATCAAGTAGAGAATGCCGGTAACACCATGCATGAGGTGGTCATCTCTGTGAAGCGTGTAGCAGACATCATCAGTGAAATCGCATCTGCCTCAGCAGAACAAAGCGCGGGCATCAATCAAGTGAATATCGCAGTAACCAGCATGGATGAAGTGACGCAACAAAATGCTGCGCTAGTCGAAGAAGCTGCTGCTGCTGCGGAGTCATTGGTCGAACAAGCCGAGAGTTTGATTGATACCGTGAGTGCATTCAAGTTAAGCGGCGGTAATTCACGCACGGCAACACGCCCCACGGCTAGATTAGCGGCAAGCAAGCCAGTCTTAAGAGCGATACCATCAAAACCAGTTGCAAAACCAGCGGCCACTAAAACAATCGCAAAATCGGGCGGTAATGATGGCGACTGGGAAGAGTTTTAGAGTGCATTAGTTTTGTATTGGAATGCGCATTACCGCACAAGCGATATTAGCTTGGCTTGTGTGGGCTGAGCTTCCATTTTGAATCGACTTCTGACTGTAAATTTTCTCAGGCGATGTCGGCTTTGGAGATGGTTGCCGTCAATTAGTGAAATTAAGCGAGCGCCCCAGATGGGTCGAAAGCTCTGGTTTTCAACATCATCACACGGGAAGTGGAAATTTTAAACAAATCATATCATTCGTTACTTCATTGATTAAAAAATATAAAATCAGTCACGCAAATCAAATACCCTTTCCATTTAACATCAACCAGCTATACCCTCGTTTTTTAATCATTACCAGACACGACTGATTAACGATGCTAGCGACTCACTACATCGCACCGAGTTAGAATTAATTTTTCACCTGAGACTGTAGCCTAATTCACGCTACCAGGGCGTCGCATTAAATTTCCGATTATGTACGCTATCGTACAGAGCGTCTTGTGGGATAGCGATATATTGAACATTGAAGCTCACCGCCAATAGTGAAGACTCGCCAAGACGAGCTTCATTAGCATCATTCGTTGGTTATTAACTGCTAAATTATTCTTACACTTGAATATAAGGAGCGACATCATGGTTAACATTGTTAAGTTTTTACTCACGGGCTTGATTGGTGTAATAGCAATGCTTACGTTGGTAAATAACGTATCTGCTGAGGTTAGCAATAGCGGCGAGGCAACCTATATCAACGGCGGCATTGGTCAAGAAGAGGCCGATGGCATAAGAGCTAAAGCTGGAGACTACAATCTACGGTTGTATCTGTCTGAAGGAAAACTTGGGCACTCAATTACTGATGTGCCGGTGACCATCACCGATAAAAAAGGTAATGTTAAACTCGATTTTGCGAGTGGTGGACCTATGCTGTTTTTACAGATGGAAAAAGGCACTTATAAGATTAGCGCCCAGCATAATGGGGTTACACTAACCAAAAGTGTTACCGTCATTAACCACCGAGGCGTCAATGTATACCTTAACTGGAAAAATACAGCGGTGGATGTAGAAGATGAGCAATCGAAAGAGTAAAGAAATAGTCTCACCTGAACTGGCTGAAGGCAAATTCAGCGTACATCCTGACGTGCTTAAACTCGGGCTAGTCAGCTTGTTAACTGACCTTAGTTCTGAGATGATTTTTTCAGTCTTTGCAATTTTCTTTACCACCGTTGCTGGCGCTTCGACTGCCTTGCTGGGTTTGGTCGAGGGCTTTGCGGATCTTTCCGCATCGTCATTAAATTACCTTTCGGGTTGGTTGTCGGATCGAACGGGGAAGCGCAAGATTTTCACGCTGGCTGGCTACGGGTTTTCTACGCTAGCCAAGATCATTCTACTTATCTCCAGCTCAGTAGTGGGACTCAGTGCTTTTCGCGTCATTGAACGATTAGGAAAAGGTTTTCGTGGGCCGCCACGCGATGCTTGGCTTTCTGCCGTTGCGGGGAAAGCAAATAGAGGCTACTCGTTTGGCGTGCACAAGGCGCTAGACAAAACTGGCGCCATTTTCGGCCCCCTACGCTTGCACGAAGTAGTACTAAACAGTCTTTTCCCACCAAATCATTTCATATTGTCATTCTCTTATTATAACTA
>CAINWC010000116.1 GCA_903854305.1 uncultured Pseudomonadota bacterium
GGCTGTAAGTTTTGTTACGCTATCTTTTAGCTTGTGGTTTTCTGATGTTGTGGCTGCGGATGCTGTGGCTATATCACCATCGGGTGGCATACTTAAAATGGTGCTTGGGCTGGTTGTAGTATTAGCCGTGATGGCGCTTCTTACTTGGGTTTTGAAGCGCATGTTGCCTGGTGTAGGCAACAAACAATCAGTCGTTCGTATCGTCGGCGGCGTAAACGTTGGCTCACGTGAACGTGTCGTGGTAGTCGAAGTCGCTGGTCGTTGGATAGTGGTTGGTGTGGCGCCTGGGCACGTAAATGGTATCGCTAATTTAGAGATAGGCGCGGTGCAGCTCGCAGAAAATGCACTGAGTGACAACGGCATATTGAGCGATAGCCCCAATGGTTTTACAGAAACATTTGCGCAATGGTTAAATAAATCGACTGGTAAGATGTTAGAAAAAAAAGATGTTAAAAAATAAATTATATGGCTCACTCGCTGGGCATCCTGCTGCATTTCTGTTGCTAGGGTTACTGTTACTGCCTTTTACGGCTTTTGCCGAAAACGGGTTACCGCTTGTGAATGCACTGCCAACCGCAGGTGGTGGTCAAAGCTATACGCTGAGCCTACAAACCTTAATCTTACTAACTTCTCTAACGTTCTTACCCGCGGCCTTGCTGATGATGACGGGCTTTACCCGTATCATTATCGTGCTATCGTTATTGCGTCAGGCATTAGGCACACAATCAGCACCACCTAATCAGGTCATGGTTGGTTTGGCTTTATTCCTCACTTTTTTTGTGATGAGCCCAGTCATCGATAAAATCTATTTAGATGCTTATCAGCCGCTTTCAGAAAATAAAATCAGCATGCAAGAGGCACTGGACAAGGGTAGCGCACCGCTTAAAGAGTTTATGATGAAACAAACCCGTGAAGGCGATCTTGCATTGTTTGTAAAAATGGCGAAAATCGAGAAGATAGAAACGCCAGAGCAAGTGCCCCTGTTAGTTTTAGTGCCAGCATTTATGACAAGTGAGCTTAAAACTGCCTTTCAAATAGGCTTTGCCATTTTCATCCCATTTTTAATCATTGATATGGTGGTTGCCAGTGTATTGATGGCCATGGGGATGATGATGGTGTCGCCGTCTATCGTAGCATTGCCGTTTAAACTGATGCTGTTTGTACTGGTTGATGGCTGGCAGTTACTGCTTGGCTCACTGGTACAAAGTTTTTACTAGCGTTACTTAAGCTAAGGAGCGAAAATGACCCCAGAAAGCGTGATGACACTTGGTCGAGATGCTATGGAAATCACCTTAATGGTGGCTGCGCCAATATTGCTAGTGGTACTTGCCATCGGGCTGATAGTCAGTATCTTTCAGGCTGCGACACAGATCAATGAAGCTACATTGTCGTTTATTCCTAAATTAGTTGGCGTGTTTGCCACGCTGACGTTTGCTGGTCAATGGATGCTCACCACTATGGTAGATTACATGCACTTGGTATTTACTAGCATTCCTAGTATGGCTAATTAGGGTATGGCTAACTAGTGATGGGCAATTAGTATAGCTTTTAAATGATCTCGATATGATTTCAATCAGTAGCGAGCTACTGCAAACCTGGATTGTAAGTTTGCTCTGGCCTTTAACCCGAGTATTAGGTGTCATAGCCGCAGCGCCAATCTACAGTCACACGGCTATTCCCAATCAGGTGAAACTTGGTTTAGGCATTATGCTTACATTGATTATTGTGCCTACACTGCCACCTTTGCCGCAATTCGAAATATTTTCATTTCAAGGCCTTCTTATCCTTGTTCAGCAGCTTATTATTGGGCTGGCAATAGGGTTTAGCATGCGCCTGGTTTTTTCTGCCGTCGAGATGGCCGGGCAGCTCATCGGTATGTCGATGGGGCTTGGGTTCGCCAGCTTTTATGATCCACAGTCACAAGGCCAAAGTACCGCTGTGAATCAGTTTTTAGTGTTGCTTGCGATGCTTATATTCTTAAGTCTGGATGGCCACCTGATGGTGGTGAGCGCAGTGGCCAACAGTTTTATCACCATGCCGATTTCAGTTGGTGGAGGTGGCATTAACCCATTGAAGATTGCGCTGTGGGGTGAGACGATATTTAGTTCAGGCTTGCTGCTAGCATTGCCAGCGGTGACCGCATTGCTCATCACCAATATGGCGCTAGGCATACTCACCAGAACAGCACCACAACTAAACCTGTTTGGTATCGGCTTCCCTATTACGCTGAGCATCGGTTTTGTAGTGCTGGCATTATCACTGCCTGGAATGTTGAAGCCAATAGAGAACTTTATCGAAAAGGGTATCAGTAATATGGCTCAGGTGGCTGAACCAAGCATTAGTTCGCATTTTACACTTCACTAAGATGATCTGGCTAAATGGACTTAATGCGCGGGCACCTTTATTCAAATATACGATTTAAGTCAATTAAATTGGGTTAAGCATTACATATAAACGGTAGTTACCAGTATCTCCAACTGCGTTTAAGTGTTCCAACTGCTTACTTAATGAAGTTAATTGATTTTTTCTTACCGCAATATAAGTGAGATTTCCTTTTGCATATTGGCTCACTTCTTCCACCGTATTCATTTTTAAGGCTTGGCCATGACTATAAAACATGGCGGAATATGGGCGATCACCTAGGAATATCAGTGGCTGCATACTGGTTTGCGCCACATGCTGCGCTTCAAATAATTGCGTAATTGATTTAGCAGATTTTAAATCTGCGGTATGACCTATTGTTAAAATACTTAATACAACCACAAAAACTAGCGCACTTGCAGTTGTGCCAAAAAACAGGATTTTTTTAGCAATGTTTTGCTCAATGTTACCCAATAAATGGGCTAGCAATAAGGCCAGTGCAGGTAATCCTGGCAATACATACGTCCACAAAATATTGCCCGACATTGTAAAAAATAAACAGGGTGCAATGGTAGCAAGCAATAAATAAAGACTTAATTGATGTTGCTGAATAGTCTTTCTGGCGACAAGTTTATTTCTATAAACGAATACCGCTATTGGCAAAATCAAGCTCCATGGTAGGGTTGCGTATATAAATTGCAACCAAATTGTGCCGCGGTGCGTAGCGTGTGCGGAGCCGTATAAATCGCCTTTCCAGCCTGAAACTGTAAAGCGTTGCCAATGTTCACCCACAAAAAAGTAGTTTAAAAATCCAGGGGTATGTTGTTCCGCGAGTAAGTACCATGGAATAACGACTAATATTGCGGCAAAGCAGCCAATAATCCACGCTAATCCTTGCCATGTTTCCTTAATAGATTTGCTTAGTAATGCCCATAAGCCTATTGGTAACAACACCAGAACCCAGCCAACCGGGCCTTTGGCGAGTAGCATGATGCTTAGGCCTATGAAGAATAACCACTGCTCACGTTTTCGGTCAGATGCATTGCCGCGTAAACTTAACCAAAATGCCCTTAGCGATAGCGTGCTGCCCACACAGAGCGCCATGTCCGTCATTACTGCGCCTGAGGATACCAGAAATATAAATGAGGTACTGAGAATGATGATGACGTAAAAAGGGTTGATGAAGCTGCGTTTGGCCCAGTCATAACAAGTAGCTATTACCAGTAATGCCGCCAAAAAATGTGGAAATCTGACTGCGAACTCATTGATGCCGAATAATTTAATGCCCAGCGCAGACATCCAAAAAGATAACGGTGGTTTACCCCAAAACGGCATGCCAACATCATACCAAGGCGTAACCCAGTCGTTCATTTCAGCCATTTTTCGTGCGATTTCACCGTAACGGCCTTCGGTCATATCCATGAGTGGGTAAAGGCCTAGTGAAATAAAGCGCATCACGACTAGAGCGATGAAAATGAGGACAGTACGCTGACCAAGCGCGTATTTAGCCGTTAGCCAAAAACGTGATAATTGATTCATAAATTTTAAATTATCAACTTGATTTTGCTGGATAGAATGTTTCGATCAAATACACAGGGCGTTGTTTGACTTCCGTATAGATGCGTGCAAGATACTCACCTAAAATGCCAATGCAGAATAGTTGTAAGCCACCCAGAAATAAAATAACAATGATCAGGGTAGGGAAGCCATGCACGGTATCAGGCGTTATGATGCTTTTAATCAGGAAATAGCTTGCGTATAAAAATGCGCTGCCAGCACTGGCTAAACCTAACCAAGTCGCCATTTGCAACGGTGCGGTTGAAAAGGCGGTTATGCCTTGCCAAGCCAGCCCAACCAGTTTAAAAAATGGCCATTTTGTATCGCCAGCTGCGCGTGGGTCACGCTCGTATTCTATGGTAGCCTGTGGGTAGCCTACCCAAGCGTACAAGCCTTTCATAAAGCGACCACGCTCATTGAGCTGGTTAATGGCATTAATAGCACGCCGACTGAATAGCCTGAAGTCGCCTACATTATGCGGGATTGCCACCTCGCTAATTTTACCAATGAGGTGATAGAACATGCTGGCCGTCGTTTTCTTCCACATAGGCTCGCCATAACGCTCGGAGCGTTTCATATTGACAATGTCTGCACCATTATGCCAAGCATTCAGCATGGCTGGGATGAGTGCTGGCGAATCTTGTAAATCAGCATCAATCATAATCGCTGACTCACCTCGGCACAACTTGAAGCCAGCAGTCATGGCAGCTTCTTTACCAAAGTTACGGCTAAATTTAGCGTAGGCAATTTCCGGACACTCTTTTTGTAAAGCAAGAATAATCGCTTCTGTATTATCGCGACTGCCATCGTTAACATAAACGATTTCATAGGTGATATTCAGTGGCTTGATGACTTCAAGAATCTTTTGATGGAACATCGGTAGCACAGCTTCTTCGTTATAAGCTGGCACAATGATGCTCAGTTCAATTTTTGGTTCAGTAGTTGAGGCTTTCATGCAAATGTCCAAAAGCGATTGATGATAAAGGTCAATATAAGCCCGAAGCTTGTAGCGATTATTTGTGCGAGTATATAATGTAAATGCCAATGTTGGCTGAGGCCAGCCACTATCAAAGTTTGCATTATAACGCCTAAGCCTGCCGTGATTAAGAATTTAGGCAGGATTCTTGTATGGGCTATTTTGCTTAAGAAAGTATAACGATAATTGAGGATGTATGCGGTTAGTGCGCCAATAGTGGCACCAACTAAAGTGGCTTGCCACGCTGGCCAAGGCAGTGTTTTGATAACAAGCAGAAATACCATGTAATGAACCATGGTAGAAAATCCACCAGCAGTACAATATTTTATAAACTGTTTGCGCATCGTTTGATTGTGAATTCTAAAACTTTACTTTTTTAGTGAAGCGCCCAAAGTGCAACATTATTGTTGGTAAAATCAATAAGTTAAGTATCGTTGAAGTGACCAAACCACCCACAATAATCGTTGCCATTGGTCCTTCGATCTCACGTCCTGGTTGGCCACTGCCAGCTGCTAACGGTAAAAGCCCAAGTGCTGTGACTATCGCAGTCATCAATATCGATGGCAGGCGTTCTGAGGCGCCGCGGATGCAGGTTTCTAAGCCCCAAACGCAATGCTCTTCATCAATTAAGTGTTGATAGTGCGATACCATCATAATAGAGTTACGTAGCGTAATGCCAAATAGCGTGACGAAACCGACTAATGATCCTAGCGAAATCCAGCCGCCAGTCAATAACACAGCCAGTACGCCACCAATTAAAGCGAATGGCAGATTGGCAAAGGTTAGCAATAGGTTACGTAAACGCCCAAACGCAATATAGAGCATTAGAAATACGGCGGCTGCGGCTAAAAATGATTGCAAAATGAGGGCTTCACGTGATTTCGCATTCGCTTCAGCGGCACCTGTAAATTCTAAATAGGCGCCTTGTGATAAATTAACGTTACTTTTTATTTTGGCTTTAAGCTCATTGGTAAATGCATCAATATCGCGCTCAGTGACATTAGCCGTCACGGTTTGAATGCGTTTTGCACCTGCATGCAGTATTTTTGAGCGGCCATTCTCTTGCACAATGTCGGCTACATCACGCAATCGCAATAACTTACCTTCAGCATTAAACAGCGGTAAATTCCCCGCATCCTGCACATCATCGCGTGACTCTATATTGAGCAGTACACTCACAC
>CAINWC010000117.1 GCA_903854305.1 uncultured Pseudomonadota bacterium
AATTCAGATGAAGCCCGTGTGATCAAGGATTCCAACGGCAAGATTCTGCAAGATGGCGACACCATCACTGTGATTAAAGACCTTAAGGTTAAGGGTTCGTCACTGGTGGTTAAAGTCGGTACCAAAGTCAAAAACATTCGCCTTGTGGATGGGGACCATGACATTGACTGCAAAATTGACGGCATTGGCGCAATGAAGCTAAAGTCTGAATTCGTTAAGAAAGCATAAAAGTTAACGGGCTACTGAAAGTGCATTCAGTAGCCCGTATTTTAGAGTGCTGAGTGATTACCCTAGAGATTTTTTTGTTTGCATCAAAATCTCTTCTGCGGTAGCGCTATCGTAAGAGAATGCTGAGCTTTTTGCAGTGACTTTCATTCGTGTAGTGTTGGCGCTAATCGGCTCAATCTGTATTTCAATATTGCGTTCGCTGGTTTTTGCGGTCACTAATCGGATGCTGCTTTTATCTTGCATGCTGTCTGAGATTACCTTGATTTTCATCCGATCTAAAGCATTGATTGTCGCTAGCCGTACTTTTGTTGCTGGTGCAGTAAAGGTGCGATAAGTTGTGCCATTTAAGGTATGAGTGATTGCGGCAGAACCGCCTACACCTGCGGCAGTGGTGATCGCAGGCACACATCCAGCTAAAGTTGTCATGCACATCAATAAGAAACTAGCTAGGCAAAAATGTCGCATTACTCACTCACTTAATATTTAAATTTTTTTGTGAGCACATAGAATGGATTGCTTTTAGCCCGCTGTCAATAAAATCATAGCAGTGTGGATATTCCATTTGGATTTTATCGGATCACTTACTCTTTGCGTGAAACATCACTGTCTGCGGCGGCCCCATTTTGATGACAGGTTTCCGAATTGTGCCCATCACGTGCATTTCGCAAGGTTTGCAGTCAAATTTCAGGGTGAATCTATCGTTACCGTTAATTAGCGTCATCGGTTCAGCTGTTACCGTGCCTTGTACACCAATGACGCCTTTGGCTTCTTTTGGACACATGCCGTGGCTAAAGCGCAGGCAGTGTTTGGTAATCATTAGCGGCACTTCACCCAACTCTTTGTTCGCTTCATAAGCAGATGCAATGAGTTTTACGCCGTGTTTTTCGTAAAAATGCCGTGCTTTTTGGTTATAAACATTGGCCAGATAGCTTAAAGTATCTTCAGGAAAAATCGCTGGCGGCACTGCGGCTGCTTTAGGTTGCGGGCGTTGATAAGCTGCTTGGCGCACTTGTTCTAATTGCGCAATTGCATCACGCCGTAAATTGTTTGCCACTGAAGCAGGTACAAACCAAGCGTGCGAAGTCTGCACGTAGATTTCAGTTGCTATAAAGTCGGTATTGCCGAGTTTACTCAAGTTATCACGTAAGCTGGTTTCAGCTTTTTCAATATTGTCAGCTTTTTGTTTTTCGGCTACGCACGCTACTGTCGCACTGAAGCCAACGTCATCAGTCACGCTAAGTGTAAAGCCATCGCTAGTTTCAGCAAAAATAATTTGGACTGCAATTTTGCGTTGCGCGGAATCTTTCTCTAGTAAGCGCATAAATGCGTGGTCGCGGTTGCGGTATACCTTCATATTATTTCTAATATCGGCCGGCATTTCATTGGGGAATAGCTTTTTGCCGTCTACCGTATTAATGCGTAAACCGACTAACTCTTTGTGTACATCAAAAAAGCACACGCCATCGCCATTATGTAATTGCACGTCTGACTCAACTTCAAAAAAGTCTTTGCCGACTTTTGATACGAGGCCTAAAGTTTCGCCTGAAAATTTAGGCGTGTCAAACGCGCCAATATCACCTTGGCGACCATTCACAAAATAATCCGTCGCGCTGCGATTGAATGTTTTTTCCGGCTGTGGGCTAAATGTGTAAGTGCTAATGCCGGAAGAGGATTTTGCCAGTTCAGGCGATTCGTGCAGAATTTCGTCCAGCAATTGTCGGTAATGCGCAGTGGCATTTTTAACGTAAGGTAAATCTTTGTAACGCCCTTCAATCTTAAATGAGCTGACCCCCGCGCCAATCAAGGCGCGCAGGTTGGCGCTTTGGTCATTATCTTTCATTGATAAAAAGTGTTTATCCTTGCCAATGATGCGGCCTTTTGAATCTTCCAGCGTAAATGGTAGACGACATTCTTGAGAACACTCACCACGGTTTGCACTGCGGCCGGTATGTGCGTGGCTGATAAAGCATTGCCCGCTAAACGCCACACATAATGCACCGTGAATAAAAAACTCTAAGTTGCAGTCAGTGGCGGCGGCAATTTTTTGTATGGTGTGCAAATCTAACTCGCGTGCCAGCACCATTTGTGAAAAGCCGACTTGATCTAAAAACACCGCTTTTTCAACAGTGCGAATATCTGTTTGCGTACTTGCATGTAGCTGAATCGGCGGTAAATCCATCTCCAGCAAACCCATATCTTGCACAATCAGCGCATCTACTTCAGTCTCGTAAAGCTGATGTACCAGCTTGCGCGCGCCTTCCAACTCGTTATCATGAAAAATCGTGTTCAGTGCCACAAACACTTCTGCATGGTAACGGTGCGCATGTTTAACCAAACGCACAATATCTTCCAAGGTATTAGGTGCTTTGGCGCGCGCACCAAACGCTGGCCCGCCAATGTACACGGCATCTGCGCCATGATTAATCGCTTCAATGCCAAAGTCTGCATTTTTAGCAGGGGCGAGTAGTTCTAAATGGCGGCGTGTTTTAATCATGAACGTCTTGGATTAATAGGTGAGGTTGAATTTTAGACGAAATAGCCGCTTATGACGACAATTGACTTATTTGACCGTGGAAAACATCGTACAATTCACCAATGACCTCCCTCAATACGAACAATCAAAGTTTATTAAGCCGTAGCTTAAAATCTGTTTGGCATCCATGCACACAGATGAAGCAGCATGAAGCTTATCCGCTGATTCCTATCAAACGTGGTGATGGCGTTTGGCTTTACGACGCTGAAGGCGCGCGTTATCTAGATGCGGTGAGTTCTTGGTGGGTAAATTTGTTTGGGCATAATAACCCACGGATTAAAGATGCAATCAAGTTGCAGCTTGATACCTTAGAGCATGTGATGTTAGCGGGTTTTACGCATGAGCCTGTGGTGGAGCTCTCTGAAAATTTAGCTAAACTCACTGGCTTAGGCCACGCTTTTTATGCGAGCGATGGTGCGAGTGCCACTGAAATTGCATTGAAGATGAGTTTTCATTATTGGCGGAACACTGGTCAAACTAAAAAAACCAAATTTATCAGCTTGCAAAATAGTTACCACGGTGAGACTTTAGGTGCGCTGAGTGTGACCGATGTTGCGATTTTTAAAGATACTTATGCGCCGCTGTTAATGCAATCAGCCCAAATGCCTAGCCCAGATTTTAGGTTGAGTGAGGCGGGCGAGGGCGCAGAAGCTTTTGCCATGCGCTGTGCGGATGCTTTAGATTTTTATGTGAGCGAGCATCATGCGGAATTAGCAGCTTTTATTATCGAGCCGCTCATTCAATGTGCCGCAGGCATGGGCATGTATCATCCAACTTACTTGCGGCGTGCGCGTGAAATTTGCAGCCAATATGATGTGCATTTAATTGCCGATGAAATCGCGGTGGGCTTTGGTCGAACTGGAACCATGTTTGCTTGTGAACAGGCAGATGTAGCGCCTGATTTTATCTGCTTATCTAAAGGCATCACCGGCGGTTATTTACCTTTATCCGCGGTACTGACCACAGATAAAGTGTACCAAGCTTTTTATGATGACAGCACGCTAAAAGGCTTTTTGCATAGCCATAGCTACACAGGTAATCCGCTGGCTTGTAGTGCGGCATTGGCGACGCTGGCGATATTTGAATCTGACAATATTATCGAATCCAATAAAGTTAAAGCGGCTTATCTGAGCAGTCAAATGCAAGTGCTCACTGACTTGCCAATTGAGCATATCCGTCATCAAGGCATGATTTTAGCGTTTGATGTTCAAACTCATAATCCTAAATTTTCTAGAGATTGTTACTCTGCGGCATTAATGCAAGGTTTGCTGTTGCGCCCCATTGGCAACACAGTTTATTTTATGCCGCCATACACCATTACTGAGCCTGAAATAGACATAATGATGCAGGCAACGTTACAAGCCATTCAACATTCGCTATGAAAAAATTACTCTTTGCCCCTATTTTTAAATTGGGTTTTATATTAGTTTTTATCTGTGTTAGTTTCACGGCAAATGCCGAGCTACCGAGCACGGTGGCAGAAGCACTAAAAAAAGCGGGCATTCCGCAAGATAGCGTGGCTGTCATCGTACGTGCTGTGGATGGCACCAACCCAGTGGTCGCACTCAATGGTACTAAAAGTTTAAACCCAGCCTCGGTAATGAAGCTGGTCACGACGAATGCCGCATTAGATTTGCTGACGCCTGTATACCGCTGGAAAACCGAGATTTACCAAGATGGCGTTGTGAGTAATGGCGTATTAGCAGGTAATTTGATTATTAAAGCGTATGGCGACCCAAGCTTTAAATCGCAGGAATTTTGGCGATTGTTGATGGGCCTGCAACAGGCGGGCATCAAAGAGATTAAGGGCAATTTAATGATAGATAAAAGTTATTTTGCAAAAAATGTAGGTACTAGAAATACGTTTGATGATGAAACCTGGCGTGCTTACAACGCCATGCCGAGTGCATTTTTGGTGAATGGTAGAAATACCAGCTTTAAGTTTGTAGCAGATGCCAGCGATGTGAATAATAACCGCGTAAGCATCGCCCAGGAGTTTGCGCTGCCTGAGTTGCAAATTATTAATAATATGAAGCTTACGCAGGGCGCATGCGGTGAATGGCGTAGCCATTTTGGCTATACCGTTAAAACAAAAGAAGCCGGTTTGAAAAATGGCGAGACGAAAGTTGGCAGTACTGTCGCCACGTTTAATGGTAGTTTTTCGCCTGATTGTGGTGAGCGTTATTTGGAGTTAAGTGTATTTGACGATGATCAATATGCGTTTTACACCTTTAAAAAATTGTGGCGTGAGTTAGGCGGCAAGTTTTCTGGGCAGTTACAAATACAAGATACGCCAGTCGGTGCCGTAAAGGTGATTGAACAGTTATCCGACCCATTAGGCTATGTGGTGCGCGACATTAATAAATGGAGCAATAATCTCATGGCGCGGCAGTTACTGCTAACGATTGCTGCTGAGAAAACATCGCTCCCAGCCAATGAAGCGAATGGTGCCGCCACCATTAAAACTTGGCTTGGCAGTAAGTCTGTTAACGGAAGCAGCCTTAATTTTGATGAGCTGGTGATTGAAAATGGTTCGGGCTTATCGCGTACTGAGCGCATCAGCGCAGAGCATTTGTCGCAAATGTTGGTGAGTGCTTACAATAGTCCGGTGATGCCTGAGTTCATGAGTTCGCTACCGATATTGTCGTTAGATGGCACGGCGATGAAGCGCCTCAAAGATAGTCCCGTCAGCGCACGTGCACATCTAAAAACTGGTTCTTTAGATGGCGTGAGCTCAATTGCGGGCTACGTACTGGATAATAAAAATAAACGTCATGTACTAGTCATGATAGTTAATCATGCAAAAGCAGGCGCCAGCAAAGCCGCGCAAGATGCGTTGATTGAGTGGACTTACAATCAATAATACTAAGCGCACAGCTCGGCGAACTTGTCAGAGTTTGCGGTATCATATTGCCTGAAATATATTTTCGCGAAAAATATTGTGTTTAACTAAATTCGCCACTTTTATTACTTAAGGTCGTTAATATGAAACTTCTTAGTCTTTTGTTAGCATGCGCGTGCGCCGTTACGCTCAATGCTTGCAAAGCCGAATCAACCGCGTCAAAAACGCCAAGCTCATCAACACAGGCAACATCAACCAAGGAAAACACAGCAATGACACAAAATACAATTACTGAATTACAAAAGATTGATACACAAGTGGGTACAGGCCGTGAAGCCGAAGCCGGTTTTAACGTGACTGTGCATTACACAGGCTGGCTTTATGAAGCCGCAGCTGAAGGCCACAAAGGCAAAAAATTCGATAGTAGTTTAGACCGCAACCAACCATTCAATTTCTTTTTAGGTGGCGGCCAAGTGATTCAGGGTTGGGATGAAGGCTTTGCTGGCATGAAAATCGGCGGCAAACGCACCTTGATTATTCCTTCAGAAATGGGCTACGGCGCACGTGGCGCAGGTGGTGCGATTCCTCCAAATGCGGCACTGATTTTTGATGTTGAATTATTAGACGTTAAATAATTTTTTACGGGAGCGCAACTTATTGCGCTCCTAAATTAGAAAGAGTTCAATATGCACGTAAGCGTTAAATGGATAGATGGCGTCAGCTTTGTAGGTGAGTCTGAATCTGGTCATGCGGTAGTGTTAGATGGTGCGCCGGAGAATGGCGGTCGTAACATCGGCATGCGGCCTATGGAAATGTTGCTGATTGGTATGGGTGGATGTACATCATTTGATGTCGTCGCCATACTTAAAAAAGCGCGACAGCCGATTGTGGCCTGCGTGGCAGAAATCGATGCGACACGTGCGGATGAGATTCCAAAAGTGTTCACTAAAATTCATGTACATTTTGTGGTCACCGGCGATAACTTGAATGCATCGCAAGTCGAGCGTGCCGTGAAGTTATCCGCAGAAAAATATTGTTCAGCCTCTATTATGCTGAGCAAAAGCGTAGAAATTACGCATGATTTTGAGATTAGGCCAAATACCGTTCCAACCGGCGGTGTCTGAGATTAGTTCAAACAAACCAAATGGCATGCTGGGCATACGCCACATCGCTTTGTTTGTAAAAGAGTTGGAAATCTGCGTTAAGTTTTATGTCGAGATTATGGGCATGCAAATCGAGTGGCAGCCCGATGCGGATAATGTGTATTTAACCAATCAAGGCGATGTATTTGCGCTGCATCGTGTAGATTACACGCCGCAAACGCAGCAACGGCTAGATCATATTGGTTTTGTGCTGAATTCAGCGGACGATGTCGATCATTGGTATGATTATTTTGTGAGCAAAGGTGTGAAAATTACTGAAGCACCTAAAACGCACCGTGATGGCGCGCGTGGTTTTTACTGTTTAGATGCGGTTGGTCATTTGCTTGAGCTGATTTACCATCCGTCTATATCTCAACTTCAAAAAGTTTAAATTCCAGCGGGTGTGAGTGAGTCGTTTTAAATCAACCCACTTCAAGTTTAGCCGCTAGGCTATGGTCTCCGTTACTTTCACAGTCAGCGGCTGCTCATCTTCTAGTAGATTCAACAAGCGATCTACATTCGGGTGTTTGCCTGGGCAGTTTTCAGCATCACCCGTATGCTCTGCAAACAGGCTTAAGCCTTCTACTGCCGCATCCAAAGAAATTTCCCCATACATACGATACAGGTGGTAATACACTTTTACCGAGCCGTGGCTACCTGGTTTGTTTTCAATGACACCTGCTGAGCTACCGTCGTTATTGAAAAGTTCAATACGTTGCACATGCGAGGCATCGTCAAGAGTTTGTAATACATCGCTAAATTTTTGCATATCTAATCATCCTAAAATGTACTTAATTTCTGTAAAGCTATACTCGTTAAACAAGGTACGACGAAGTTATAAATAGTATGCCGAAGCGGTCATCAATTTAGACACCTGCTTCATTAAAAACTTTGCCGGGGCAGGTAGTTCTGCCGCGCCAAGTTGTTTTGCTTCTTTTGCATGCTTGGCTTCATCCAGCTGCATTTGTTCAATAATTTTACGGGTTTTCTGGTCGAATTCTGGCAGTTTCTCAAGATGGCTAGCCAAGTGTGCTTCAACCTGTTTTTCAGTTTCTGCCACAAAGCCTAGGCTCCATTTGTCGCCCAAGGCACCAGCGATGGCACCCATTGTGAAGGAACCTGCGTAAAACAAAGGATTAAGCAGGCTGGTATGACCGCCAAGTTGAGTGATGCGTGTTTCACACCAAGCCAGATGTTCAGTTTCTTCTTGTGCCGCTTGTTTTAATGCCAAGGTTGTTTCAGCGCTATGAGCAGTGAGTGCTTGGCCGCTGTATAAAGCTTGAGCGCACACTTCGCCAGAATGATTCACTCGCATCAGCGCGCTTGCGTGTGCTTTTTCGGCCTCACTTAAATCAGCTTCAGTAATGCTGGCATCTGGATGCACACGCACGCTAAGTGGCTTAGCCAGTAAGGTGCGTAAGCCCGTGTCGAGCTCAACAATCAAAGTATCAAATCTATTTAACATGGTTTAATTTTACGCTTAAATAGCATTCTTAAGCCAGTATTTGGCTTGCCCGTGGAATATATGAGCTGAAGCTCATTATTTCACACTTTACTTGCCAGTTTACTGGCATAGTAAATTGGGGAAGCCAAATACTGGCTCACACGCCAAACCCCATTTGTTTAGCAATTATTTGTATTGGATGCATGACTGAAACGGTTAGGTTTTGTTCACGTAAAGCCTTGGCAATGTGTAAGCTACAGCCAATGTTTGAAGTGGCAAGAATCGCCACATGGTTGGCTTTAATGGCGGCTAGTTTATCTTCACGCAAGTTGTTGGCCATTTCGCTTTGCGTCAGCATATAAGCGCCAGCACCACCGCAGCATTGGCTGTTGCCGGGTAATGATTGAATGTCTGCTTCTGGGATTTTTTTAAGTAAGCTATAAACTGCCTGATGGCTTTTTTGCACGTTACGAAGCGAACAAGGATCTTGCACGTAAATGCGTTCACTCAACGGCTTGATTTGAATGTTAGTCCAATCACATGACATCAAAAATGCACTGATGTCCTGAACTTTGTGTTGTGGTAAATAGTCGTTTAAGCCAGCACCACAGCCACTGGCGGTGGTTAATATTGGCATATGCTGATTAAAACTAGACGCATTCAAAGCCACTAACTTTGACGCTTCATCGGTATCGCCCATTTGTCTGGCGATGCTGCCACAGCAAGTTTGCTGTGATGGCACATGCACATCAAAACCGAGTTTATTCAATATGGCAATACTGGCTGTTAGGGTTTGGCTATCTAGCGCGCTACTTGTGCAGCCTAAAAACAGGCTAACAGCCCCTTTCTTATCAGCAGTTATACCATTTGAAGGGTATAGCGATTTCCATACAATCGGTTTATCAATCGTTGGCAATGATTTCGCGGCAGGTATTAAGTACTGTATTGCGTGGCTAAGTTTGAATTGCTGCGCCAACCAGATTAACCAGCTTAAGCGATAAGATAAATAGCGATGGCGTATAAACGGTTTTGTCAGTGTTAGCCAAATACTTTTCTTTGGGATGAAAAGCGCACGAGTGCTATCGACCAATGCGCCGTAATTTACGTTATTTGGGCAAGCAGTTTCACAGCTACGGCAATTTAAACATAGGTCAATATGCGCTTTAAATCGGTCATTATTGGGCAAAATTTCTTGCGCGACAGCGCGCATCAGTTGAATCCGCCCACGTGGTGAATCTGCCTCAGAGCCAGTTTTTCTGTAAGTGGGGCAGTGTGGCAGGCATAGGCCACAGGCCACGCAACGATCTGCTTCTACAATCAATTCTTTTATATTTAAAGCCATATCCTTATTATAAACCTTGCGTTGTTGGCTCATGCATCTCAAAGTGAATGCTTTGCAAATTTATGTGAAGATTGTACCTAAGCGGCACATATAAAAAAATCCGCCTTCTTTTGAAAGACGGATTTTGTATAGCAGTGCTTGAACAATGTTTAGATTGTCGCTGGCTCTACTTTGGGTGGTTCAGTATGACTGACTGGTTTGCCTTTTAGACAGTTCATGGCTTGCGTGAACTGAATATCATCTTTGCTGGCAGGCTCAATCGGGCCTGTAGGCTCGGCATATTTTTTCTCATTCAATTTATCTTTAGCCGCATCTTTAGCAGTAGTTACGGCATCAGGCTTCACAGCAACGCCAGCTTTTGCATCTTTAGGGTTCGATAAGTGGCCAGATAAATCTGCTTCATGGATGTTATTCGATTGATCTGTACCATCTTCAACAATATAGTCAGGGTCAATGCCCTTGGCTTGAATCGAGCGGCCTTTTGGGGTGAAGTAGCGAGCCGTTGTTAGCTTAATAGCCGCACCGTTGTTCATTGGCATGATTGTTTGTACTGAACCTTTACCAAAAGTTCTAATACCCACTAGTGTTGCACGTTTGTGGTCTTGTAATGCCCCCGCTACGATCTCAGAAGCAGAAGCAGAGCCAGCGTTAATCAATACCACCATCGGTACGGTTTTTAAATCTTCTGGAATATCTCGAATATAATCATTGGCATTGCCGCCACGGGCGTAATTCTCTGGGTTAACCGTCAATTGCATCTTAGAGTCAGGCGCACGACCTTCTGTGTACACCACTAAGGTATCTTTAGGTAAAAAGGCCGCAGCCACACCGACCGCGCCATTCAGCAAACCACCTGGATCGTTACGAAGATCTAAAACAAAGCCCTTGAATGGACCTTTATTTTCATCATGCATGGTTTTAATCGCTTTTGCTAAATCTTCACCGGTGTGTTCTTGAAACTGAGTAACCCGTACATAGGCATAACCAGGTTCCGTCATTTTGTATTTCACACTTTTATTTTTGATAATGGCGCGAATAAGCGTGAACGTAAGCGGTTTTGGTTCATTTTTACGTAATGCGGTCAATGTGATTGGCGTATCAGGTTTGCCGCGCATGCGTTTTACGGCATCATTCAGGTTCAGGCCTTTAACGGGCGTGTCATCCAATTTTATAATTAGGTCGCCACTTTTAATGCCAGCTTTGTAAGCTGGTGAATCTTCAATCGGTGAAATCACTTTCACTAAACCATCTTCCATGCCCACTTCAATGCCCAAGCCGCCAAACTCCCCTTGTGTGGATGCTTGCATATCTTTAAATGCATCAACATCCATGTAGGTAGAATGCGGATCTAAGCCAGTGAGCATGCCGCTAATCGCTTCTGAAATTAGTTTTTTGTCTGCAACTGGCTCTACATAATCACTTTTTATTTTGCCAAATACTTCGGCAAATGCGCGTAAGTCCTCAAGTGGCAGTTGTGGCGAGGCCATTTTTTCAGCGACCGCCGAGTAAGTTAAACTCAGCATGAGACCAAGCGCTAAGCCAGAGCCTACGAGACCTATTTTGCTAAAGCGCTGATATTTATTTTGAACTTGCATGTATTATTCCCAAACAATGGTAACTTGATCCATTAAGACAAACTTAGTTTTAATAGTTTCAAATGATAGTAATTTATATTCTACACAAAGCAACTTAAAGTATAACAGTAAGGGCATCTAAATTGATTAAGCACCACATTGAAATTACTTATTGCACGCAATGCCGCTGGCTTTTACGGGCAGCATGGTTGGCGCAAGAGCTACTGACAACCTTTGAGCAAGATTTAGCCAGCGTGGCATTGAAGCCGGGCAGTAGTGGTATTTTTGATATTACGGTGAATCAGCAACTGGTCTTTTCACGCAAAGTGGCTGGCCGTTTTCCTGAAGCTAAAGAAGTGAAACAGTTGGTGCGCGACCAAATTGACCCTACTCGTGATTTAGGCCATAGCGATAAGCCCGTTATTTAAAGCTAGCTGGGCAACGCCCTATTTATTGAGATATTAATTGCTGAGGTAAGACAGACTCTCTCACCACATTTTTTTGTGAATCCATACGCTGTGCACCGCTAAACCGGCTCGCCCAGTAGCCTTCTTGCATGTTTTCTACCCTGACTTTTCCGCCTGCGCTGGGGGAATGTATAAAGCGATTATTGCCTAAGTAAATGCCGACATGAGAAAAAGTGTTTTTGAGTGTATTGAAAAAGACTAAGTCGCCAGGCTGCAATTCACTTTTAGGGATGGTTTTGCCTAATTGACTAATGGCAAGCGCGCTGTGCGGCAAGGTTAAGCTGGCCGCCTGCTTAAATACATAGCGCACAAAACCACTACAATCAAACCCTGTTTCAGGCGTGTTTCCGCCACGCGTATACTTAATGCCCGTAAGACTCAATGCATTCACCAATACTTCACGCGCACGACCAGACCAGTTTTCTGGGTTCGCATCGCTACTTATTTGTTCTGCCGATGTGCTTTCAACTGGTGTCGGCATAGGCTCAACCGCAGCACAAGATACGCTGGATAAAGCCAGCGCGATGCACAATAGGTAACGTGTTTGAATTTTAGTCGTTGTTTTAAGCACAATGCGATTATAAGAACTTAAGTTAAAAATGCAAAACGCTTATATTAAACTTTACATTAAGTAACATTTCGCAACATAAGTACTATTTGTCTGGAATACGCTAACTCATGGGATAATTACAACCCTTATGAGCACATATACCATTCGTCAGGTTTTTGAAAAAGACGGCATTTTAGCCACGCATATTGAAGGCTATAGCGAACGCACGCAACAGCTAGAAATGGCTTTGGCGATTGCTGATGCCATTGAACATAACACACAGTTAGTGGCTGAGGCGGGTACTGGCACAGGTAAGACCTTTGCCTATTTGGTGCCGGCATTGCTTACTGGCGGCAAAGTGATTATTTCTACCGGTACCAAAAACTTGCAAGATCAGTTATACAGCCGAGATTTACCTAATGTGCGCGATGCCTTAAAAGTGCCGGTTACCGTGGCGATGCTAAAAGGCCGTGCCAATTATGTGTGCCACTATCACCTTAATCGGGCTGAGCAAGAAGGCCGTTTTGCCTCGCGTGAAGATGCCAAATATGTACATGTAATTAAAACGTTTGCTGAAAATAGTAAAACTGGCGATAAAGGCGAACTTAATTCTGTGCCAGAAAACGCCATGATTTGGGCCAGCGTGACCTCAACCCGCGATAATTGTCTAGGTTCAGATTGCAGCTATTATAAAGAATGTTTTGTGATGGAAGCGCGTAAAAAGGCGCTTGCAGCCGATGTGGTGGTGGTGAATCACCATCTATTTTTTGCCGACGTCATGTTGCGTGATGAAGGCATTGCCGAGCTTCTACCAACAGCGAATACGGTGATCTTTGATGAAGCGCATCAATTGCCCGAAGTCGCAGGACTATTTTTTGGTGAAGATGTTTCAACCAGCCAATTGCATGAATTAACGCAAGATTGTACCGCTGCGCACCTAACACTAGCTAAAGATTGCACCGAACTCGGTAAGGCGATACCTAATCTAGAAAAAGCTGCCAAAGATTTCAGGCTGGTATTTGCCTATGAAGGCTCGCGCTTGCCTGTACAAAAAGCGTTGGCTTTAAAAGGCTTTGAACAAGCCTATCAACACATGCAAAACCAATTAAGAGCACTGGCTAAAGTGCTTGAGACTCAAGCTGCACGCGATCCATTGTTAGAAAAGTGCTGGCAACGCAGCGAAGCTTTGTATGATTTGTTTAGCCGCTGGCAAACGGCCGAAAACAACAATCTAGTACGCTGGGTAGAAGTGTTTACCCATTCTGTACAACTGCACGCGACCCCTTTAAGTGTGGCTGAAGGCTTTGGCAAGCAACTGAATGCGCAACCACGCGCTTGGATATTTACCTCCGCTACGTTGGCCGTTAAAAGTGATTTTAGCCATTATATCGAGCAAATGGGTCTGCAAGCCGCCAAAACCGGCTTTTGGGAAAGCCCGTTCAATTATCAAGAGCAAGCACTTTTATATGTGCCACCCGATATGCCAGACCCGAATAGCCCAAGTTATACCGCATGTGTTGTAGCCGCAGCATTACCCGTGTTGCAAGCTAGTGGCGGCAGAGCCTTTGTGCTTTCTACCAGCTTGCGTGCCATGCGCGAAATTCATGCCTTACTGAAAGAAGATTTTTCTGAAAACGGCATCGAAAGCCCGCTGCTATTACAAGGTGAAAGCTCACGCACCGAGTTGTTAGATCGCTTTCGTAAGCTAGGTAATGCCGTGTTAGTTGGCTCACAAAGCTTTTGGGAAGGCGTCGATGTGCGCGGCGAAGCCTTAAGCGTGGTAATCATCGACAAGCTGCCATTCGCCCCGCCAGATGATCCTGTATTGTCTGCGCGAGTAGATAAATTGAATGCAGAAGGTAAGAACGCATTTATGGAGTATCAATTGCCTTACTCAGTAATCACCTTAAAACAAGGTGCTGGGCGCTTGATTCGTGATGAGAATGATAGAGGTGTGCTGATGATTTGTGACCCGCGTTTGATTAGTAAGTCTTACGGTAAAAAAATCTGGCAAAGCTTGCCGCCGTTTAAGCGGACTAGAGAGATTGCGGATGTACAGGCGTTTTTTGAGGTTCTGGTAGAGGCGGGTTAATAGCCTGTCTTAAGTAATGGCTAAAATTTGGTAGGCTACAATTGAATTGTAAACAATATCGTATGCTATACGATTGATGTGACTCCCCTTTAATTAATAAGATACAAAAAACCATGATAAAAAAACTACACTTAATTATCGCCACCTTTAGTTTTGTCGGTTGTGCAGAAAATCCTACTACACCTATGAAACCTTTTGAAAATCAAAGAACCTATGATATTCCGGGTGATAAAGTTATAGACTTGCTAGGGAAGGGATTGCCGAGTTTTTTGGCGGCCACTTCAGCCACGCCTCCCAAAATTGAAGTAAAACATGACGACACTGGGGTGGCACTGATTATTACTAATTACAAGCCTAAAGATGACAGTTATACGCAATGTTTCATAGCCGGTGAAGGTTTGGGAAGTGCGGTAAAAAGAAAAAATGGACTGGATCATGGCGTGATTGCTATTACCTTGATACCAAGGGCTAAAGGAACGGTTGTTCGAGTATTAAGTGCCTTTGATGAAAACCACTCGGTAACTGCTCCTGGGAAAGTCATTGGCTATGTAGCTAGTCCTTATGGAAGCGGGGTGGTAAGGGACGCTACAATGGTTGACGTAGGTTCGCATTGCTACTCTACAGGTATCATACAACGTTCTATTTTTAACATGATTCAAAGCAAAGAGACGAGCCAGGGCAAATCAGTCAATGAAATTGGGGAAACACTGGTGTTAGATGAAGAGTTCAATGTTGGTAATGACGCTGATGGTGATGGCTTCAAGCGCTATGCGAGCAGGGTAAAAGGTTATAGCGAGGCTCAACGCAAAAATCTCGTAAATAGCACAATGAATCCGCAAGCTCTTTTCTCAGCCAGGGATGCAAATAGTTTAGGTGTTTTATATGCTAAAGGTTTAATCGTCCCTAAAAATGAAGCCACAGCGTTCAAGTTGTTTGAAAAAGCCGCAACAACTGAAAGTATAGGTGAGCCAGACGGAACAACGGCTGCGAGATACAATCTGGGCATTATGTATGAAAAAGGGCTGGGAACGATTAAAAATGAGCCTAAGGCACTTGAGTTCACCCAATTGGCTGGAGGAAATAATTGGCCCAGAGGACAGGTCAAGCTTGGTTATGTATATGCAAAAGGATTGCTAGGACTTAAAAAAGACGAAAATAAAGCTGCCAAATTGTTTACGCAAGTGGCTGTTAAACACCCGCAAGAAGGCAGTTATTTTGTGGCGTTACGTAATTTGGGTTATATGTATGCTCAAGGACTCGGGGTGAAAAGCAATGATATTGTCGCCTATGTTTGTTATAAAAAGATTGCATTTGAGGGGGAGGCTAAAGCCCAAAAAGCATCCGATATCATTAGAGTTAGAATGACGGAAGATCAGATTAATGAGGCTAACAGCTATTTGGATAATCATACTAAATTTGCACAATATCTCGAAAATAATCTTTATCTATAAGCGTATTGCAGATAAATACATTGACCATGTAATGTCAGTAATTTTAATTCCAGAAACTGAATATGAGCTCACCGCCATCCGCGCCCAAGGTGCGGGCGGGCAAAATGTGAATAAAGTTTCCAGTGCGATTCATTTGCGTTTTGATATTCCAGCCTCAAGTTTGAGTGATTGGTTAAAAGAGCGCTTGATGCATTTGAAGGATAGCCGCATTACCGATGAAGGTGTTTTGGTCTTAAAGGCTCAGCAGTATCGTACGCAAGAGGCCAATAAAAAAGATGCGATTAAACGTTTACATGAGATTGTTAACGCGGCAAATCAAGTAAAACCGATGCGCTATGCCACTAGACCTAGTTATGGCGCTAAGCAACGCCGCTTAGAAAGTAAAACACAACGCGGGCAAATTAAGCAGATGCGTGGCAAAATAGCGTCTGACAAAAATGAGCATTAAACCTAACGTGAATTTACTCGCACTCGACACCTCTACTGAATACTTATCACTTGCTTTACTGAAAGGCGATAAAACGTTTACCTTTGATATCAACGCTGGGCAAACGCATTCGCAAATCATCTTGCCGCAGTTGCAAGCCTTACTTAATGAGGCTAATTTGCAGTTAAAAGAGTTGCAGGGCATTGCTTTTGGCGCGGGACCAGGTTCATTTACCGGTGTGCGTATTGCCGCTGGCGTGGTGCAGGGCTTGGGCTTTGGGGCTAATTTGCCAGTGGTGAGTATTTGTACATTACTGGCGTTGGCTGAAGCGAGCGGTGCAGAGAAAGTCATTGCCTGCTTGGATGCGCGCATGGGCGAGGTCTATCACGCAGCTTATGCAAGAGTTTCAGGCGAATGGCAAATAGTGATTGAGCCTGGACTATATAAGCCCGAAGCTGCACCAGCCATAGAAGGTAACGGTTGGACTGGCGCTGGTAGCGGTTGGCAGACTTATAAAGAGCAGCTAGGTGCTGTTTATGCTGGGCAGTTGCAGGCCGTGCAGCCAGAACTATTGCCAATTGCTAGTGCCATACTCAGGCTGGCGCAGCCTATATTCGCAAGAGGCGAGGCGAAGCCTGCAAGTGAGGCAATGCCGATTTATATTAGAAACCGTGTCGCGCTTAAAACTGCGGAGCGTGAGCAGGGCTTGCGTTTATGAGTGCAGCGTTGAACATTCAAGCGCAATTTCGTCCGATGCAGTTGGATGATTTAGATGAAATTCTGGCGATTGAGCCACAGATTTACCCCTATCCTTGGTCGCGCGGCAACTTTAGTGACTCATTGAATTCTGGTTATAGCGCATGGGTGCTGGTTGAGCATGAAAAGATTATTGCTTATGCACTATTGATGATGGTGTTAGATGAGGCGCATTTGCTCAATTTAAGCGTTGCGAAATCGTACCAAAAGCAAGGTTTAGGCCGATTATTGTTAGAGCACATGCTGCAAATTGCCAGAAATCATCAGGCGGCCAATATGTTTTTAGAGGTTCGCCAGAGCAATGTTTCAGCCATCGCTTTGTATGAAAATATCGGTTTTAATGAAATGGCGATTCGACGTGGCTATTATCCAGCTGCAAATGGGCGTGAAGATGCTGTTTTAATGGGGTTGGCGCTATGAGCTTAATGACGCGTGAAGACATGTTGCGAGAATTGGAGTTGTTGCCTGTGTGGCAGCTTCGTGCTCCTTTGCCATCATCGCTGGCAGAAGTTCCGTTGGTCGTATCAGATACTGCCATGTTAGAGGTAGAGCCGCCAACTGTAACGCTTGCGGAAGCATTGCCAATCAATGCTGAGAAAATTACAGTTGAGGTTGCTGCAACTCAAGTGCTGGATGTTGAAGAACCGTTACAAGTTGAAACGTTGGCGATTGTTGACTTGCCGGCAATAGAGCCAGTAGTCATGTCACCACTTTTCGCGGATATTGCAAATGATGATGGTGATTGGTTATTTGTGTTGCCAAACACTGTATTGCGAGCCGATGAAGCGCGGTTGTTGCAAAACATTTTTATGGCTATGCGCATTAAAGCTCAACCAGTAGAAATCTCATCAAACATTGCGGATGTTATTAACACCACTCAACCCAAACTGGTGGTTGCGATGGGCGAAGCAACCGCGCAGGCGATGTTGCAATCAACCGAAACATTAAGCCATTTACGCGGCACGCTTCATCAATTTCAAGGTATTGCACTAGTGGTCACCTATGATTTAGCTCATTTGTTACAAACGCTGCCAGACAAAGCAAACGCATGGAACGATTTGTGTTTAGCCATGCAAGCTTTGCATAAGCTTAAATAATCGCTTATTTGTAATAATCTTGACCTTGGTGAGCAGTAAGCTATTGAACTCAGCCGCTTAGTCGCAATCTATATTGGTGTGCTTTTGTGATACATGGTTTTATAAAATGGTTGTTTCATAAGGAATGAAGATGCAAAAAATCTACTTAAAATTACTCACAGCGTTACTGTTGTTGAATCTAACCGGCTGTGGCTACAACAAATTTCAATCGCTGGATGAAGAATCAAAAGCCAGTTGGTCTGAGGTGTTGAACCAATATCAACGCCGTGCAGATTTAGTGCCTAACTTGGTGAATGTGGTCAAGGGCTATGCGGAGCATGAAAAAGAGGTGCTGACACAAGTGGCTGAGGCGCGCTCTAAAGTTGGTAGCATGCAAGTCACCGCCGATGTGCTGAATGATCCTGAGGCTTTTGCTAAATTTCAGGCCGCCCAAGGCCAGCTGACTTCAGCATTATCTCGCTTAATGGCCGTTTCAGAAAACTACCCTAATTTAAAAGCGGATCAAGGCTTTAGAGATTTGCAGGCGCAGCTTGAGGGCACTGAAAATCGCATTACCGTTGCGCGTAATCGCTACATTGAAACGATTAAAGGTTACAACGTGGCCGT
>CAINWC010000118.1 GCA_903854305.1 uncultured Pseudomonadota bacterium
AGGGTTGTAGGCAGTTATAAATGCCGCGCTATTGCTATTTGTACTTTCATACAATCGCATCAACTCGTTACTGAAAATACCGATCTTTAAAATGAATGGTGGCACAGCATCCACATGATATTCAGCGGCGCTATACGCATCTAAAAGGTCTTGCTTGATAGTTGAATTAGGCATTATGTTAGCTCAAACTTGAATAAGAGACTACCTGATTACGGCCATCCTGCTTAGCTCGGTAAAGTGCTTGGTCTGCAGCAGAAACCAAAGATGTAAATTCCAAGCCAATAGAAGTTGAATCTGCCACACCAATACTGACGGTGATGTTTACGGATTTTCCTCCAACGTTCAAAATGAATTTTGCATAATCTTGACGCAAACGTTCAGCCAATTCCCATGCTTCATTCTCCGTTGTGGCACGTAGAAGAATGCAGAATTCCTCCCCTCCATATCGGGAAAAATAATCATCAGGGCGTATTGAATTTTGCGTAATATCGGCCAAACGACGTAGCACTTCATCCCCCACCGGATGCCCATAGTGGTCATTAATTAATTTAAAGTGGTCAATATCAATCATCATGACTGCTAGCGTTTCTCCTGTACGTAGACAACGTGCCTTAAGGCGTGTCGCCTCTGCTTCGAGACTGCGTCTGTTAAGTGCACCGGTCAATGCATCACGTGAAGCTATTTTCTGTAAGTCTGTAATGAGCCGATAGTTCAGCATAAGTAAAAAACCAAAAGTCACGCAAAGCTGAATCATGCAAGCAATGAAAAATGACACAGGATTAAGTGGTGTGTTTATATAGATACCATAACTCTCTGGTAAAGACCGCCAGATAACTACGCCTCTCACTAGCATTACTACTGCAAGTACGGTAAAGGATAATCCTGTAAACCAATATGCAGTTCTTAAAGGAGGTTCAATTCTGATGAGAAGCGCACGAGCACAGGCAGCGTAGATAATAGAAAATAAAAAGGAGTTTGCTATGGCACGGGCACTAATATCGGGATGGATAACGCCGAACCAGACGTTCAGGAATAAAGCCACGCAAATAATCAGCAATACTATACGCCAATCACTGCGCTCTTCTTTAAATGCTTTGATGCCGGTAAATTGCAGGCTTATTCCAGATACAATTAGCATTGAACCAAGGACGATAACCCAGTGACTCCCTGGCGTCGGATAGGCATAGAAATACGCTAAGCTGAGTCCGAGGCTAAGACACAAATTCGCAATAGCCCATTGCCGCACTCCACGTATACTCCCGATATGCAACCCCGCTAACTCAAGAAGCATGAAAAACATAAAAGCCAGCATGGAAAACATCACCATAATTGTACGTATATCCATACCCATGCATCCCTTATGTATAGTTTTTTAGGAATTATGCCTGAAGTGTCGCACTGAGCGGGGATTTAATACATTCCAAATGTTGAACTCTGGCAGATGGCTGTTACTAAATATCTAACGTGACAAATCTGACGAGTATCAGCGAGCGCTAGCGATTGATGTCGAGAAAATACCATTAAATACCAATAGGTTACATCAACTATCAATATGTTTTTAATAAAATATAATCAGTGAGTTACACCGAAAATGTAACAATGGCAGCTTTTCGATACTAAAGAATTGTTTTATTGAAGTTTAAATAAATAATAGGCAAAAATTCACTTTCATCAACTAAATATTTATGTGAAATAAAATATAGCCAAGAGTATTAATACTTTGACGAATATTAAAATCTGATACTCTTTGCTTATTCATGTTAAAAAAATTAAGTTATGACATTTGATCTGTTCCTTGAATATTTATTACAGCATTTTAATTATTCTCGTCAATGTATAAATTTGCCTCTTACTACAACTAATTGCTCCATGTTTTGGAGCGTTGCTTTTTCTATTTCGGCTTTTGTGATGTTTCTGGTTTTCGTTTCACTTATACGCAAAGTTATGCTTGACCGAGCTGAATTTAAGGCTTATCAAAATCGCATGATACAGCGTGCTAAAGTTGCAGAACCTGATGAGATGAAAAAAGTACAGTGGCAACCTGACTATGACTTTGGTGACATTGATGGAAATGACTTAGCTGCAAAAATGCGCCAAGAATTAAATAAAAGTAAGGTAGCGGATGCACCTGCCATCCCTTCTTGATTGGTGAGGAACATACATTGGCAGTTTGTTATCATTCTGAAAATATTCAACGTGACAAATCTGACGAGTATCAGCGAGCGAAGATTCATTCTTTTACCTTTATTACAACTCTTTTAGTGTTGCGGTGAGGTCGGTTCAATGCGTTAACCGGACAAGCACTTAATTAAAAAAACCACTAAAAAGACTCAAGTACTTACTCAAAATAGCTTGTAGATCCTAGAAGTAGTTCTCAAATGCTGGACTCCAAAACATGTCCGGAATTACCATGCAAAGCAGTATTTTAAGCCTCTAACGCTCACTGTATGATGTTTGTGAAGAAGGTATAGTTGCCCTTTCATTTTTAACGTAAAGCACACTATTGGTGAAATCTATATAATTATCATTAGATAAAATGATGTAGACCTTACATCAACACAAAAAACAGTTAAGCCAGCACATCGCTTGTATATCAGGAACATAATCTATGGCCAATAAAATAGGCCGCTTTGAGGTGGTACGAAAACTTGGGGAAGGTTCACAGGGTACGGTCTATTTGGCTAGTGACCCACACTTGGGCCGTCAAGTGGCCATAAAAACTTTACTTTCTGGTGCTAGCAATGTGGATGCTCTTTTACAAGAGGCTCGCATTGTCAGTAAATTGCTTCATAAAAACATAGTCACCTTATTCGATGCTGGTGAGCAAGATGGCGCAGCTTATCTAGTCTATGCCTTTGTTGAAGGGCAAACATTAGCGCAACTACTTAAAGAAGATAAGGCTCTACCCTTAGCACAAGCAGCGCAAATCATCTGCGGCGTGCTGGAGGGCGCGAGCCACGCGCACCATCATGGTGTTGTACATTTAGATATAAAGCCAGCTAACATTATGATTGCGGAAAATGGTCAACCGCTAATCATGGATTTTGGCATCGCACGCAGCGTGTCCAAAGAATCCATCAGGAATACTAACGTTGATGGCACGCCCTGCTATATGGCTCCAGAGGTTATGGCGGGTAAAAACATCACGCCGAGTGCAGATTTATTTTCGCTAGGCCAGATTTTACATGAGCTGGTGACAGGAAAAACGATTGTCGGCAGTCACAATAACCCAAAAAACTCATGTAAAAACACTAAGGTTACTAACGAACTACCTGCAAGTCATGACGTTCATATTGACGAGCAACTGGAAGTAATTATTCTCAAAGCTACTGCCAAAAA
>CAINWC010000119.1 GCA_903854305.1 uncultured Pseudomonadota bacterium
AAGCCCAGCAATATGACCAATATGATTATTTTTTTAAGAATACGACTCATGGTTGTCTTTCCAATGATGGCGCTGGTAAGCCCGTTTGCTGGTTTTTACCAGCGGGTAATGATTGAATCATGGCGTTATCTAAACTTCCGATTGATTGTGCCAGAGTTGCGCGTGCAATATTCCAATTTAAGGTCGCCTGAATCTGTTGTTGTCGTGCGCTTGCCAAGGCGCTCTGCGCATTAATAGAGTCTAATATATTACCAACACCAGCTTTGTAACGCCCCATAGCAACGCGTGAAGACTCCTCTGCGCTACTGACTAATACAACGGCGGCATTGATGGATTCATTCGAAGTGCGCAAACTTTGGTAAGCACGCCAGACATCTAACGAAATTTGCAAACGTAATTGATCACGTTGCGCCGCACGTACATCAAAATTAGCCTCTGCCGCACGTATTCTATAGGTCGGTGCGTAACCATTGAAGATTGGAATCGAGACTGTAACGCCTAGTGCTGAGTTGTCGCTAGATGGTAGGTTGCTGCCAGTTTGAAATGCATTAGATACGGCAACCGATACCGTTGGCTTGGCAGCCGACTTGCTGACCGCTATGCTCGCTTCAGCTGCTTTTAATTGCGCTTCGCTGGCTATCAGGTCTGGTCGACGCGTGCGTGCTTGTTCGATAAGCGCTTCAATATTTTGGTCTATATTGTTTGGTGGCTCAGTAACCGTTATAGTCGCTAACTTCAGGGCTTGGTTGGCTGCTAAGCCCATCACATTGGCCAGTGTGCCATAAGCGCTTTTTAACGTGCCTTCAATCGTAATTCTGTTAAGCGTGTTTTGTGCGAAAAGCGTCTGTGCCTGCAATTTATCTGCCGGCGTTGATACCCCCGCTTTATAACGTGCTTGTGCTGCCTTGTAACTTTCTTCGCTGGCACGCTCTGCCTCTATCGCAGCATCCAGTGCAGCAACGTTTGCCTGTACTTGATAGTAGGCCTGTATTGCATTGAGTAATACGGTTTGCACAACACTACTTTGCGTCGCGCTGGCGGCTTGTAGCAATTGACGGGCATTCTCAAGATTGGCATCACGGTTGCCAAAATCATACAGCAGGTAAGAGGCGACGATATTGTTACTAAGGTTGCTATAGGGATTACTACGTGAAGATTGTTTTGGAAACGCGATATTCAGGTTAGTCGAAACATTATCATTCACTGAGGGTAAATAAGCGGATTTAGCGATGCCGACTTGAGCAGCCTGCACTCTGGCGTTGGCATAGGCTTCGTGCGTTTGCGGGTTATTACATAATGCTGCCTCAGCAACATCTGCTAGTGTCAGTGCGGCTTCATAGCTAGTTGCCGTACAAGCAGGGCGCTCCAGATAGCCATCAGGAATAGCAGGTGGTGTAAAAGCTTCCGTTTTTAACGGGTCGTTACTTTTGTACCAAATAGAATCTTCGGCAAACGCGAAGTTCGATTGCAATAGTACATGAGTGCTTAATAGCAATGCTAAAGCACTTACTTTAGTCATTGCTTTAGCACTTGCTTTAAGTGTCAGCGGTGGATTTTTATTTAGCATCAGGTTTATTTTTTATTAGTTCAACCTATGCTAAGACAGTTAAGCCTCTAGATTAGTTCGGAGACTTAACTGATATGACATATTGCTTAATCAACACCTTGGCTAGCCAAGTAGTCTTCATAATTGCCGGTAAAATCAATGACTCTGTCGGCTTTTATTTCAATAATGCGCGTTGCGATTGAGCTTACAAACTCACGGTCATGGCTGACAAAGAATAATGTGCCTTTGTATTTGTCCAGCGCGGTATTCAGCGCTTCAATCGATTCCATATCCATGTGGTTGGTCGGTTCATCCATCAGCATGACATTGGTTCTGGCCAGCATCATTTTGCCGTATAACATGCGGCCTTTTTCACCACCTGATAATACTTTGACTGATTTTTTAGTATCATCGCCACCAAACAATAAGCGGCCTAACATGCTGCGCACTACTTGGTCGTCATCGCCTGGTTGTCTGTAATGCGACATCCATTCAAATAGCTCTTCGCCTTGCTCAAACTCGTATTCATGATCTTGCGCAAAGTAGCCGATGTTGGCTTTTTCTGCCCATTTCACTTCACCATGTTTAGGCTGCAAATCGCGCGCTAAACAACGTAAGAACGTGGTTTTACCGATACCATTCTCACCAATAATCGCAACTTTTTCGCCTGCTTCAAACATCATGTCTACGTCGTTAAACAAGATACGATCGAAACCATGGCTGAGTTTTATCAACTCAACGGCATTGCGATACAATTTATCTTTCTCATCAAAGTCAAAGCGAATGAACGGATATTGGCGTGAAGACGGTTTAAATTCCTCGATTTTAATTTTATCGATTTTCTTGGCACGACTCGTTGCTTGCTTGGCTTTAGAGGCGTTGGCAGAGAAGCGGCGCACAAAGTCTTGCAATTCAGCCACCATCAGTTTGGCTTTGTCGTTGTCTTTGGTCGCTTGCGCGCGGGCAGCAGTGCTTGCTTCCATGTAATCGTCATAATTACCTGGATACATGGAAATTTTGCCATAGTCCATATCGCAAGTATGTGTACATACCTGGTTTAAAAAGTGGCGGTCATGCGAAATGATGACCATCGTGCAATCACGATTATTCAGCACATCTTCCAACCAGCGAATGGTGTTGATGTCCAAGTTGTTGGTCGGCTCATCCAGCAGCAAAATATCCGGGTTAGAGAATAGCGCTTGCACCAGCAAAACGCGCAATTTCCAACCTGGCGCAACTGCGCTCATTAAGCCAGTATGTTGTTCAATAGGAATACCTACGCCTAGCAATAGCTCGCCTGCGCGCGCTTCTGCGGTGTAGCCATCAAACTCTGCAAACACGCCTTCAAGCTCGGCGGCGCGCATGTAGTCGTCTTCGCTGGCTTCTAAATTGGCGTAGATAGCGTTCTTTTCGGTATTCGCTTTCCACATTTCTTCATGGCCCATCATCACGACATCCAGCACACGCTGGTCTTCGTAGGCGAATTGATCTTGGTGAAGGAACGACATACGCTCATGGCTATCGATTGAAATATTGCCAGCGCTAGGTACTAATTCGCCAGCCAGCACTTTCATATAGGTCGATTTTCCGCAGCCATTGGCGCCAATTAAGCCATAACGATTGTTATCGCCAAATTTAACTGAAACGTTTTCAAACAATGGCTTAGCGCCAAACTGCACGGTGATATTGTTGCTAATTAACACGGTTACATCCTTAAGGTTTTATTGCTTTAAATTTTATTAAATAATATTTTTATTATTAGAAGGTATTGTTGATCACAACTTCATTCATGGCTAACTGCCCACCTCGTACGGAGGCAGGTTTTAGCGCTTTACCAACGACCACGAACATCGCAGGCGTATGGTCTGCCGGTAAGTTGAGTAATTTACCTACTGCATCAAAATCAAAACCATCCATTGGGCAGGTATCGTAGCCCATGTCTTTTGCGGCAAGCATCATCGTCATC
>CAINWC010000120.1 GCA_903854305.1 uncultured Pseudomonadota bacterium
TGCCTCGCAATGATGGCATATCTATAGTACGTGTTATTCACGCGTCACAAAATTGGTGGGGTTTACTTGGATTAGCTTAAATTGGCCAGTACTCTTAGCGAACAAAATAAATTTAAAAAATACGGACTTTTATAATGCAAGATACCCAAATATCGATCATCACCTCAGTTATTCCAAAGTTGAATTTAGCTTTTCAACAAAACTCTCTTCCGGTTATTACGGAAATTGAATTAAGAAACAGTGGTACAAAAAACTATCATACCCTTGAGTTAGTTTTGACGAGTGCGCCTAGTTTTCTGATTGAAAGAGTTTGGGTTATTGATAGACTTAATGCTGAAAGCCAAGTCATATTAAACGATATAAAGGTTGAGTTAAACGCAGAGTTTTTACGTTCTATCAACGAGTCTCTTGTCGGTGAAATTAAGTTCACTTTAAAATCAGCCGATGAAGTGCTGGAAACGGTAAGCAAGGAAGTCCAATTATTAACGAAGCATGAATGGCCAGGTACTCAAATATTACCCGAAATTCTAGCCGCTTTTGTGCAACCCAATGATGCAGCAGTTCAAACTGTATTAAGGGACGCATCAAAAATACTTCAGACCGGTGGAGAGTTAAGCTCGCTGGAAGGTTATCAGTCTAATAGTCCACGGCGAGTTTCAACTATTATTAGTGCCTTATGGAGTGCGGTGTGCAAATTAGATCTGACTTATGCCAATCCCCCTGCCAGTTTTGAAGAAGAAGGGCAAAAGGTAAGATTGCCTTCTAAAATAATAGAAACTCGCTTGGCAACCTGTTTGGATACTGCGTTATTGTTTGCTTCTTGTTTGGAACAGTTGGGTCTTAATGCGCTAGTTATTTTTACTAAAGGACATGCTTTTGTTGGTTGCTGGTTAGCGAATGAAGATCTTTCGGCAACGTTGATTTATGATGCTCAAGTTCTACGTAAGCGTTGTCAATTAAACGAATTGATCGTATTTGAAACAACTTTATGCACCAGTAAACCGCCCACTAAGTTCAGTTTAGCAAAACAAGCGGCTGAAGATAAATTAAAAGACGACGAGACGTTTGTTTTAGGCATAGATATCAAACGTGCTAGAGCAGCCCGAATTAAACCTTTGTCAGATGTCGATTTAGTGGGAGGCGTTCAAGCAAATGTCGAGATTGATGAGGTTGATCTTCCTGTCGAAATTATGACAGATATCCCCGAATACGGTGCTATTTCGCCGATAGAATCAAACACCAGTTTAGATACTCCAGATGCACGCATAGAAAATTGGAAGCGGCAATTGCTGGATTTAACGATGCGTAATCCGCTTTTAAATTTCACCACTCGTAAAAGAGCGATAGAAATTAACTGTATCAATCTAGGCAGTTTGGAGGATATGCTGGCTGATAATCAAAAGTTTAAGGTTTTATCAAATGAAACTTTAACGAGTGATAATAATCCCCGTTCAGAGCAATTGCATTTATTACTTCATCACGAAAATTTATTGGATGAGCAATTAAAAGCGCATTTATCAAAAAAAGAATTGATAGCCAATACAGATACTAAAAAATTGACGGCTGATTTGTTAGAGCTTTATCGCTTATCAAGAGAAGCTATTCAAGAAACGGGGTCAAATATTCTGTATATAGCCTTAGGCTTTTTGAAGTGGACTCAGGGTAAGGACGCGCAACTAGGATATAAAGCACCCCTTATTTTGATTCCGATTGAGATTTCGCGTAAAAGTGTTAAATCTGGTTTTGAACTTAAAGCCCATGAAGATGAGCCACGTTTTAATCCTACCTTAATAGAAATGTTAAAAAAAGATTTTGCGCTTGAACTTCCAGAGTTAGAAAATGATTTGCCGATGGATGAGCATGGGCTAGATGTTGATAAGATTTTAAACAGTCTACGGCTCAAAATAAAAGATATTGAGGGCTGGGAGGTTGAAGAAACGGTGGTCATTTCTACCTTTTCATTTACTAAATATCTAATGTGGAATGACCTGTGTGAGCGGGTTGATTCGTTAAAAGAAAGTGCAGTGGTGAAGCATTTAATTGAAAGTCCACGAGACGCCTATTATGGTACTGATATTCAATTTCCTGATCCTACAAAATTAGATAGCGATCGTCATCCCAGAGATACCTTTATTCCACTTTTGGCAGATAGTTCGCAAATAGCCGCCGTTTATGCGGCCGAAGCAGGAAAAGATTTTGTTTTAATTGGTCCGCCGGGAACCGGTAAGAGTCAAACCATTGCGAATATGATTTCTCAGTTATTAGCAACGGGCAAGACAGTATTATTTGTATCTGAAAAAACCGCTGCGTTAGAAGTGGTTTATCGACGCTTGCAACAAGTTGGTTTAGGTGATCGTTGTCTTCAGTTACATTCTGCAAAGGCTAAAAAGTCAGAAGTGATTGCCCAACTGGGTAGTGCTTGGCACACCTTAACGAATGCCAATATTAATTGGGAAAGAGAGGCGGAACGGTTAGCGCAGGTTAGACTTGATTTAAACCAATATGTTGAACGTCTTCATTTTAATTACCCCAATGGCTTAACACCTCATCAAGCTATGGGGGTGGTTATTAAATACAGTGATGTTCCGGTTATTAAGCTCAAATGGCAAAGTCCCTTTGAGCATTCCTTAGAGACGTTTGAGACGTTACACACGATTGCTGAGCGAATTGATATTAATAGTGGGGAACTAACAGGGCTTGGGTTAGATATATTTTCAGAAATTGCTCATGGCGATTGGTCGCCTTCTTGGCAAAGTGAGGTATTAAGTCTGGCGGGCGGGACACAAGCTATCATTAATGCGCTTGACGCGGCAACCCGTGATTATGTTCAGCATTTAGGTCTTAACATTAACTTTAAGCAATTATCACAACTGGTGGCGTTGCAAAAAATAGCGGAGTTATTGCCCCAAGCGTATGCTGAGAATTACGCATATTGTTTTTCCTCACAAGCGGGCGTTCATCGTAAAGAGTTGTTGGAATTAACCGCGTTGGTTGAACAGTTTCATGGGCAGATGGAGGGTGTTAAAAACTCATTTAAACGTAATGTATTAGAGCTTGAATTAGAAGACATCAAAGATCAATGGCTTGCGTCTGGGGAAAAGTGGTTTCTGACAAAATGGTTAGGTAAGCGTTCAGTTAAAAAGACCTTGAAGAAAACGGCCTCCAAGAAAATTAATCCCGATACTCTTCTTCATGATGTCGATCGGTTAATTAAGGCTAAACAGTTATATAGCAGCATCTCGAAATATCAATATTTAGGGGCTGTTATAGGGCGGTATTGGGAGGGGGTTGATTCAGATATTGAATGGATTAAGACTTCTTGTCAATGGATGGACGGTGTTTTAAGTGCTTTAGCTAATGTGAGTGTAGATATCGAACTCCTTAGCGCCAATAAGCAACGCATCGCACAGTTAGTGATTGATCAAAACGAGTTACTGCAACACAGCGCTCCGATGGGTAGCAAGGGCGTGTCTTATTTAGATGTCTTGAGTTCTTTTCAAGAAAATACTCAGCAATTAGCGACTATTATCGGATCACAATCAACTGATATTTTTAAATATCAGGCGTCAGATGACTTTTTTAAAAATGTAATTCAGCAATGTGATAACTGGTTAACGCATGCGAATAAACTTCGATATTGGTGTGCGTGGAGAAAAGTAAGGCAGGATGCTATTTCAGTGGGTTTGGCGCCTCTAATTGATAATATTGAGTTAGGTAATACGGGAGGGTTGCCAGCAAAAGAATTGTTATTGGTAAACTATTCGCGTTGGTGGGTTAATTCGGTCATTGATAATGATGACGTGTTAAGAGGTTTTGTACCGGCTGAGCATCGTCATAAAATTGAAACTTATCAAGCGCTGGATACGGGTTTTATGAAGTTAACTCAGGACTATGTGACTGCGTTGTTAGCTAAGGAGATACCTAGCACAGAGAATGTTCAACGCGGTTCTGAGTGGGGTGTGTTATCACGAGAGATTCAGAAGAAAAGGGCCCATAAACCGTTGCGTCAATTGATGAGTCAAATGCCAGAAGTGATTACCAAATTAACACCGTGTGTCATGATGAGCCCTATGAGTATTGCGCAATATCTGCCGGCTGATAGTAAGGCTTTTGATGTTGTTATTTTTGATGAAGCGAGTCAGATTACTGTGCCAGATGCGATTGGTGCGGTAGCAAGAGCTAAACAGGCTATTGTTGTCGGTGATCCAAAACAATTGTCACCGACGTCGTTCTTTGCGAAGAAGTCAGAAGGTGATGGCTATTCTGATGAGCTAGAAGAAGACATGGAATCTATTTTAGATGAATGTTTAGCGGCAAATATTCCGTGTATCAATCTAAACTGGCATTATCGTTCGCGTTGTGAATCATTAATAACTTTTTCAAATCACAAGTATTATGGTGGAAAATTAATTACCTTTCCCAATAATGATACTGGGGGTATGTCCGTACATTATCATCCGGTAGAGTCTATTTATAAGGAAGGTCAAAATCGGATTAATCGCGGTGAAGCCGAAGCGATTGTTGAAGATATTGTTACTAAATTACGTCAGCCCGCTTTTAATAAATCAATCGGTATTGTGACTTTTAATACGGATCAGCAGAAATTAA
>CAINWC010000121.1 GCA_903854305.1 uncultured Pseudomonadota bacterium
CTTACTTTGTGTTGGCTCGCTAATTTAATCAGGTGGTCAGCAAACTAATTACGCCATCTAATCCCACATAATTAAGCGCATAAGTCGCTTGCGCCTGTACAACAGGTTTTGCATGATAAGCAATGCCAATGCCGGCGGCAGTCATCATTTTAAGGTCGTTTGCACCATCGCCGATGGCAATGGTTTGTGCGGCAGTTAAACCTAGTTTGTCGCGTAATTGAATTAATTCATTGGCTTTAGTTTGTGCATCGACAATGCGTCCTAAAATATTGCCGGTGAGTTTCCCATCAATAATTTCTAAGGTATTGGAAACCGCATAATCTAAGCCCAGCATCGCTTTCACGCGATCAGCAAAGAAGGTGAAGCCGCCGGAAACCAGCAGTGTTGTGATGTTGTTTTTCTTGCAAGTTGCAATCAACTCGGTTGCACCTGGGTTTAGGCTGAGGCGTTCATTGAGTACGCGCATCAAGTCAGATTCTTTCAGGCCTTTCAGTAAAGCCACACGCTCGCGCAGGCTTTGTGCAAAATCCAACTCACCGAGCATCGCGCGTTCAGTAATGGCGGCGACTTGCGGTTTAATGCCGACCATATCGGCAATTTCATCAATACACTCAATACTGATAAGCGTTGAGTCCATATCCATTACACATAAGCCAAATTTTTGGATGGTTTGAGCATCTTGCACATAAGTGCAATCAATATGGTGCTCGGCACAAAAAGCTTGAATGGCGGGCTGTATGGTGGGTTGATTGGCTAAGTAATAGGCATGTTGTGCAGTTTGTACAAATTGCACGCTAGTGCTACATAACTGATGTATGTGCGCTAAATGTGAATAATTAATGGCAGAACCTTGAACAACTAGACGCATGACTGTTAATTTCGGTAAAACGATTATTATACACATAGCGTGTTTCAGGCTTCAGCAAAGTCGATAGAAAAGTAAGCCAGTGCTAGCGCATTTAACCAAATTGCGCGAAAATGTGAATAACCTTTATCTAGAATAATATTTTTATGAATTTGCACGAATATCAAGCCAAAACCTTGTTGCAAAAATACGGTATTCCTGTGCCGCGTGGGCAAGTAATCTCCGTAGCTCAACAAACGCCTGCAGTAACTTCTGAAATCGCAAGTGATGCTTGGGTGGTTAAGGCGCAAGTGCATGCTGGTGGTCGCGGTAAAGCTGGCGGCGTAAAGGTGGTTAAATCTACGGAAGAAGCACAAAACGTGGCGAGTGAGCTATTAGGCAAAACGTTGGTCACATACCAAAATGCGCCTGATGGGCAGCCGGTTAACCAAGTGTTGATTGAAGAAACGCTGCCGATTGCACGTGAGCTTTATTTGTCTATGTTGGTGGATAGAACTTTAGAACGCATCGTCGTGGTGGCTTCTAGTGCCGGCGGCATGGATATTGAGGAAATAGCACAAACAAGCCCTGAGAAAATCTTGCAAGAAGTGTGCGATCCGCTTAATGGTTTGGTGGATTTCCAAGCACGTAATTTAGCATTTAAATTAGATTTAGTCGGCGAGCAAATTGGCGCGTTTACTAAAATACTTAAAGGCCTGTATCGACTATTTAAAGAAAATGATTTGGCGCTACTCGAAATCAATCCATTAGTAGTGACCACAGACGGCAAGCTGTTTGCCTTAGATTGCAAAATGAGTGTGGATGATAACGCACTGTATCGCCAAAAAGCCTTGGCTGAACAGCGTGACTGGTCGCAAGAAGATAGTAAGGAAGCGGTCGCGCATCATGCAGGCTTAAATTACATTGCCTTAAATGGCAATATTGGCTGTATGGTGAATGGCGCTGGGCTTGCCATGGCAACCATGGATCTCATTAAACTACACGGCGGCACACCCGCTAACTTCTTGGATGTAGGCGGCGGTGCAACGGCTGAAACCGTGACAAAAGCCTTTAAAATCATTTTGGCAGATAGCAACGTTAAAGCTATTTTGGTGAATATTTTTGGCGGAATCATGCGCTGCGACATTATTGCAGAAGGCATTATTACTGCGGTGAAGGATGTCGGTATGCTAATTCCGGTCATCGTGCGTTTAGAAGGTACCAATGTCGAATTAGGCAAAACCATGTTACAAACAAGTGGGCTGAATATTATTTCGGCTGATGGATTAACCGATGCTGCTGTGCAGGCAGTGAAAGCAGTTGCAGCATGAGTATATTAGTTAATAAGAATACCAAAGTGCTTTGCCAGGGTTTTACCGGCAAACAAGGGTCGTTTCACTCTGAACAAGCGCTTGCTTACGGTACGAAAATGGTTGGCGGCGTTACCCCAGGCAAAGGTGGATTAGTGCATTTAGGTTTGCCGGTATTCAATACTATGCGAGAAGCGGTACGCCAAACAGGTGCTAGCGCCAGTGTGATTTATGTGCCGCCGGCATTTGCTGCGGATTCAATTTTAGAGGCTTGTGATGCCGGTGTCGACCTGATTATTTGCATTACCGAAGGTATACCTGTGCTGGATATGCTGAATGTAAAAGCGGCTTTGAAAGCCAATGGCACTCGTTTAATCGGCCCAAACTGCCCAGGCGTGATTACCCCAGATGAATGTAAGATTGGCATCATGCCAGGTAGTATTCACCTACGCGGTAAAGTCGGCATTGTGTCGCGCTCCGGTACCCTTACTTATGAAGCCGTGCATCAAACGACAGCCTTGAAACTTGGCCAAAGTACCTGTGTTGGCATTGGCGGTGACCCGATTAAAGGTCTTAACTTTATTGAGTGCCTGCAGATGTTTGAAGCGGATGACGAAACCGAAGCCATTATTATGGTTGGTGAAATCGGCGGTTCAGATGAAGAAGCTGCGGCAGAATATATTAAATCTAATATTACTAAGCCAGTGGCGGCATACATTGCAGGGCAAACAGCACCAGCAGGCAAGCGCATGGGCCATGCCGGCGCGATTATTTCTGGCGGTAGCGGCAAAGCCTCAGACAAGATTCGTGCTTTGGAGTTGGCTGGCGCAGTGGTGTCCAGTTCACCTGCCGGGCTTGGTGAAGCAGTGCTGGCAGCCATCAACAGTAAAAATAATCGCTAGAAAGACTCACAATCAAAAAAATGCATATTTTACTCAAACGCTTTACCGTTGTTTTTATTTCAGCATTCATTGCCATGTCGTCAGCTATGGCGACAGAAGATATCCCTTATCTGCTGACAGTCGCTGCTAAAGGGGATGTTGCCAGTGTGAATGCAATGCTGGCTAGTGGTGCAAGTGCCAATACTAAAGATGAAGACGGTGTTAGCGCTTTGATGTATGCCGCCCGCAAAGATAACGTTGATGTGGTCGCCGCATTGTTAAACAATGGTGCAGAAATCAATGCCAAAGATAATGGCGGTTGGACAGCATTGATGTTTGCTGCAAAGAAAAATAATGTAGCTACGGTGAAGCTGCTATTAGAAAAAGGCGCCGATGCAAAAGTACGTGATACTGCTGGGTGGAGTGCCTTTGGCATAGCCGCAGTCGCTGGACTTTCACAGACTGTTGATCTTTTGGTCAAATATGGCGTCGATGTAAATACTAAAAGTGACGATGGTAAAACCGTGTTGATGCATGCCGCGAAAAGCGGTGACATTGTCACTATTAAAGTGCTGTTAGATAATAAGGCCGATTTACTTGCGCAAGATAAATTGGGTGCAACTGCATTAATGATCGCTGCTCGTGAAGGACATGCACCAGCAGTTGAGTTGTTGGCTAATCGTGGTGTTTTGATTAATCAAAAAGACCGTTCAAAATGGACCGCGCTGACATGGGCCGTAAAGAAAAGCAAATTTGAGGTAGCAAAAATACTCATTGCTGCAGGCGCTGATGTTAATAATCTAGACGCTGAGGGCACGCCTCTACTACATATAGCGGTAGATAACGGCAAGTCCGATATGGTTAAATTGCTGTTGGAAAATAACGCGAAAGTAAAAGCTAAAGACCAGTATGGTTTAACCGCTTTGGTGTATGCGCTAAAAGGTAAGCATACCGAGATTATTCAGCTGATTAAAGATGCTGGCGGTTCATATTGATCCGCTCTGTTTATTTGCATTTACACCTAATCACGTGGCATGTTAAATGAAAGTCGCTATTGCGCAAATAAACTGTGTGGTCGGCGACATTGCAGGTAATGTTAGTAAAATTATCGCTAGTGCAACGCAAGCAAAAGCGCAGGGCGCAACGTTATTAGTGACACCTGAACTTTCATTATGCGGTTATCCGCCAGAAGACCTGTTGTTACGCGCAGATTTTTTGGATGCCTGTGACCTTGCATTAAACAAATTAAGCATTGCATTCACTGATATCACCCTTATCGTAGGGCATCCACATCAGGTAGGTGAGGTTTGTTTTAATGCCGCATCAGTATTGCAGGACGGAAAAATCTTCGCTACTTATCATAAACACGTACTGCCTAATTACAGTGTGTTTGACGAAAAGCGTTACTTCACAGAGGGTGATGAAGCGTTAGTCTTTGAGCATGAAGGCGCTAAAGTTGGCGTACTGATTTGTGCGGATGTTTGGGAATCTGCACCGGCTTTAAAGGCCAAAGTAGCTGGCGCTGAAATTCTTATTGCGCTAAACGCCTCACCGTTTCACATGGAAAAGCAATCTACGCGCTTGGATATATTGCGTCAGCGCGTATTTGAAACTCAGTTACCTGTTATTTATACCAATATGGTGGGAGGACAGGATGAACTGGTATTCGATGGCGCTTCTTTCGTGCTGGATGCAGAAGGTGTAATGACCCATCAGTTACCTGCTTTTGAGTCAGCGCTAGCCATAGTCGATTTCAATCAAGTACAACCACTTTCTGGCTTAATCACACCACATTTGAGTATTGAAGCTTCTGTATACAATGCTTTAAAACTTGGGCTTGCTGATTATGTGCATAAAAATGGCTTCCCTGGCGTGGTATTAGGATTATCTGGTGGAATAGATTCAGCTTTGACGATGGCTATTGCGGTAGATGCGCTAGGCGCAAAAAATGTGTATGCAGTAATGATGCCTTCAGAATTTACCGCAGATATCAGCGTGAATGATGCGCGTGAAATGGCTGATATGCTTGGCGTGAAGTATAGTGAAATTGCCATTGGGAAATTGTTTGAAGCGTATCTGAACACGCTTGCACCGCTGTTTGGTGATCTTGCAATGGACGCGACTGAAGAGAATCTGCAAGCACGTATTCGCGGTATGTTGCTCATGGCCTTGTCGAATAAGTTTGGCAGTATTGTGGTCACAACCGGCAATAAAAGTGAGATGGCCGTCGGATATTGCACGCTATATGGCGATATGGCGGGTGGTTTTGCTTTACTGAAAGATGTGCCAAAAACCTTGGTTTATCAGCTGGCAAATTATCGCAATAGCCTCTCGTCCGCTATTCCACAAAGGATTATTACTCGCCCGCCATCGGCTGAGTTACGTGCCAATCAGTTAGATCAGGACAGTTTGCCGCCTTATGATGTGCTGGATGCCATTATTCAAGCATATGTCGAGGATGATCTAAGTAGTAAAGATATTATTTCCATGGGGTATGCGTCAGCGGTGGTGAATCGTGTCATTACCATGATAGACCGCAATGAGTATAAGCGCCGCCAGTCACCCGTAGGCGTGCGCATTACGCATAAGGGCTTTGGTAAAGATAGGCGCCATCCCATTACAGTGAAGCTGGATTTTGATATACACTTAAACTAAATTATTACCTATAACCTCAAATAAAATCCAAACAAATATTTACGGAGCTCGGCGAACATGAAAAAAATTGAAGCAATCATTAAACCATTCAAGTTAGATGAAGTGCGTGAGTCGCTTTCAGGCATTGGCGCCAATGGCTTAACGGTAACCGAAGTTAAAGGCTTTGGCCGTCAAAAAGGTCATACTGAGCTATATCGTGGCGCAGAATATGTGGTCGATTTTTTGCCAAAAATTAAATTAGAACTAGTAGTGGCTGATGATATGGTGGATGCTGCAGTGGACGCGATTATTAAAGCCGCCCATACAGGTAAAATCGGTGATGGTAAGATTTTTGTGAGCTCAGTAGAGCAGGTCATACGTATCCGTACTGGTGAAACAGGCGAATCAGCTGTTTAAGCATATCAAGCATCTACGTCGTTACAAGCACTTGCCCGTACTCATCGTACTGCCTGCGCGCTTGCGCCTAGTAGCTGCTTGATTTAACTGTTACTCAAGCCTAATCATGCCAACCATCCTTAAAACTATATTTCTTCTTACCATTTCAAACGTATTCATGTCTTTCGCGTGGTACGCACATCTGAAAAACTTAAGCCAAAAACCTTGGCTTATTGCGGCGCTTATCAGCTGGGGCATTGCCTTAATGGAGTATTTATTTCAGGTGCCAGCAAATCGCTTGGGCTTTACTGTGCTGTCGCTGGCGCAGCTTAAAATTCTGCAAGAAGTGATTACTTTGTCGGTGTTTGTGCCATTTGCCGTGCTTTACATGCACCAGCCACTGAAGCTGGATTTTTTGTGGGCAGGTTTATGTTTGATGGGTGCTGTTTATTTTATGTTCAGAACTTAGCTCTTTAACACAGAAAGCCTTTAGTAACCCAGCCAGCGTGCACTTTGGTAGAACACAAAACTCACTACCCATGCTAACCCTAATGACCAAGCAATTGATAACCACATAAACGCACTGCTTTTAGATTCGCTTTTAAGTGTGGCAATGGTCGATAAGCAGGGGGTATAAATCAGCGTAAATAGCATAAAGCTCATGGCTTGCACCCAATCTATTTGGGTCGCCATGTGCGTCATTAGTGCATCACCTTGCAATCCGTAAATTACGGCAAGTGAGCCGATGACGATTTCTTTAGCAACGAAACCAAATATCAGGGCGATTGCCAATTGGCTGTTGATGCCGATTGGGTCTAATATGGGGGCAAATAATGCGCCTAACTGTCCTGCTAAAGTCCCCGCACTGGCAGCAGGAACGTTACTTGGAAAATGCGTTAACGCCCAAACAAGCACGACGCCAATGACAATGAATTTGGTGGCGCGGACTAAAAAATGCTTCACCTCATGCCAGCCGCGCAATATGATTTGGCGTGCAGTAGGAAAGCGATACGGTGGCAATTCTAATAAGAATGGCTCAGCATTTTTATATTGGCCCTGAAAAAGTAAGGCGGTTAGAAACATGGTGGCAAAGCTCATTACATATAGCGCAAATAATATTAGTGGAGCTTGTTTTGCGCTAAATAGTGCGGTGATGATGAAGATAAATACCTGTAACCGTGCGGAGCATAGTGAGAGAGGAATTACCAACATAGTGAGTAAACGCATAGGGCGTGAGCGCATGATGCGCGTACCCATGAGTGCCGGTACGTTGCAGCCAAAGCCCATGAGCATCATTACAAACCCGCGACCATCTAAGCCCATTTTGGCCATGAGTGCATCCATGAGAAAAGCTGCGCGTGATAAATAGCCGCTATCTTCCACCATCGACATTACTAAAAAGAACAACACAATAATCGGCACAAATGCAGCGACCGTGGCGACACCGTTGTAAATGCCATCAAGCATTAATCCGCTAAACCAAGCTGGGGTTGACGCGAAGAGGGGTGTTAAAATATCCGCACGAAATAGGTTTAAAACCCAAGCTAAACCATCTTGTAATGGTTTTCCTGCTGTAAAAATAAACTGAAACAAGACAAACATAGCCGCAAAGAATATTGGCAAGCCAAACCATTTGTGCAGTAATATTTTGTCTAATTTGTCGGTCGTATTGTCTGAAAGTGTTGCTGGAATTTGTACATGATGTTGAATCAGGGCATCCATCTCCTGCTCAATTTGATTGTCTTCCTGTAAAAGCTGGCTAATCAATTGTGGGTTTGATGCAGGCTGGTTTTGGTTGATGATTGCTGTAGCGGCTTGTAATGCTTTTGGCAAGCCATCACCATATTTAGCACTCATTTGCATCACTGGTATCTGTAAGGCTTTGGCAAGATTCTCGGTATCAATTGTAATGCCTGTTTGTTTGGCTTCATCCGCCATGTTCAAGGCCAGAATAGCAGGCAGTTGCAGCTTTTTAATTTGTAAAACAAGTGAAAGTTGACGATCTATTTGTGAGCTATTTAGCAAAATAATCACTAAATCCACTGGGTTGTCGGCCAAAAAATGCCTAACTACTTGCTCGTCTTCAGAAAAGCCATGCAGATCATAAATGCCAGGTAAATCAATCAGTTCAGCAATGTGTCCGCCGATTAATATTTTTGCGCTCATTAAATCTACGGTAATACCAGGCCAGTTGCCAACTCTGGCAGATGCGCCACTAATACGGTTAAATAAAGTTGATTTCCCTGTATTGGGCATGCCTAATAGTGCAATGCGTTTCATCAGTAATTAATCCGAATGCGTGTTAATTCGAATACGAGCAGCTTCTGTGCTTCGTAACATAACATCTGTAGTGCCTAAGCGTACCTGAATCGGGCCATTGAAGTTTGCGCGGCGAATGATACTTAACGGTTTTCCGACACGAAAACCTAAGGCCGATAGACGGTGAAACAGTGACTCTTCAGCCTCTATTGCCGCAATAACGGCTGGTTGCCCGATTTTTAATTGTGATAAAAGTTGCATTAGATTATACGGTGCTAATTTATGAATGATAATTATTCTTAATTATCGCATAAAATTATCGTTACATATGATGGTGCATGATGAATATCATTTGATATTTTTTTAATTGAAAAAGGCCCAGATTAAGGGCCTTTGCATGAACACTTACAATCAATTTAATTGATTATTTTGTAATATCAACTTTCGCTTTACTGCGTAAGTCAGCCATCATTTTTTCTAAGTTACGCTGTTGTAGATTTTTTTGTAAACCATCTTTCACTTTGTCGTAAGTAAGTGGTTGTGACGGACGAGTATCCACTAACTTAATCACGTGCCAGCCAAATTGAGTTTGTACTGGTGTCGGAGAAACTGCGCCTTTTTGCAGGCCAGCAACCGCGTCACTAAATGGTTTTACCATAGCGGCTGGTGAGAACCAGCCTAAATCGCCGCCTTTATCTTTAGAGCCAGGGTCCATTGATTTATCTTTAGCGATTTTTGCAAAGTCACCGCCTTTGCCAAGTTGTGCAATCACATCTTTTGCTTCAGCTTCAGTTTTAACTAAAATATGGCGAGCGCTATACTCTTTTTCACCATAAGCTTTTTTATATTGTTCGTAGGCTGATTTAGTATCCGCATCAGAAATCGGGTTTTTCTTTACAAAGTCTTGTAAAAATGTACTGGTCAATAGCTCACGGCGTGAAAGTTCTTCGCGCGCAATGTAGTCCGGTTGTTTATCTAAACCCAGTTTTTGTGCTTCTTGATAAACTAATTCAGAGTCTACTAATTTATTGATAATGGCTTCTTTCACTGGCGCATCAACTTTTTGACCACGTGCGGTAGCATCTTTAGCAATGTAATCGAATACTGATTGTTTAATTGGTTTGCCGTTTACTGTAGCAACAGTATCCGCTGCGTAGGCCGCAGGCGCTAAAGATAAAATGGCAACAGCGATTAATGTTTGGGTAAATTTCATGCAAAAATCCTCAAGGTTAATAATAGTTAATTAGTTTAATAAAATGTTTTTGGGGTTATTTATAATTCATCAGGAGCCTGAGCATGAATGCTCAACGCATGAATTCGATTAGGAATAAGATCAGTAAGCGCTTGATAAATAAGACGATGGCGTATTATCTGTGATTTTTCGCAAAAATGCGAGCTTGTCATTTTAAGTTTAAAATGATCTCCACCGCTATTCCCTTGGTGGCCAGCATGCATGGCACTTTCATCGGTAATTTCTAACTTGGTTGGTTCCAAGCTTTGTAATCGATTGGTTATTTCTTGAATTAAAGTCACTGGAATTAAAGTCTTTATCATTAAGGCAATCGTTAAGTTGGCAACGTTTTTCTAAAAGGTTTCACTGTGACATGTTTGTATGCACCAACTATTACAAATGGGTCATTATTTGCCCAAATTTTTGCTTCCTCTAAGCTTGAAAATTCGGCCACAATCAGACTGCCGGTAAATCCAGCGGGTCCTGGATCGGTACTGTCGATTGCGGGGAACGGCCCTGCAAGCAATAAGCGACCTGCATCCTGTAATGCTAGTAGCCTTGCTAAATGTTCTGGTCTATTCGCTATACGCTTTTCTAAGCTATTGGGAACATCTTCCGCCATGATCGCATACCACATTACTGGGAGTCTCCCTTGGCATCGGCATTATTGTCATCGCTTTTCACGTCTTCTGGGGTTAGATGTTTGCTAAGTATCAGTGTTTGCAAAATAATGAACACGAACATAATGCCTGTGACACCAAATAGCTTGAAGTTGACCCAAGCATCCTGTGTGTAATTAAAGGCTACATAGAGATTTAAAAAACCTAAGGCTAAAAATAGGGTGGCCCAAGCTAGATTCAGTTTTGACCAAATGTTATCTGGCAAGCTAATTTGTGCTTCCATCATATTACGGATGATATTTTTTTTGAATATCAATTGCCCGCCTACCAAGCTTGCAGAAAATAGCCAATATAAAACCGTGGGTTTCCATTGTATAAAGGTAGGGTCTTTAAGCAATAAGGTCGCGCCGCCAAATATAGTGATGATCACACCGCTAATCAACAGCATTTTATCAATTTTGCCATGGCGGATTTTACTGTAAATGATTTGGGCAACGGTGGCAACCATGGCGACTGCAGTCGCTGTGTAGATACCAAAAAACTTAAAAGCCACAAAAAACAAAATAACGGGAAACAGATCAAACAAAAACTTCATATTAGGTCTCAAATGATGTTGCGTATAAAGATGTTAGCTAATACACGCATCATATAGAATAGTGTGCGTTAAAAACAATAAATAACAATGCTTTAGACTAAGGCGCTATTTTGCTATGATTGATGTTGTGTCGCAAGGCGTAATTTCAAGCTGTTTACCATGTTATTTTCTAATTATTATCTAAATTGTTATCTTATTTTTCTAGGGATTATCTAAGTTCATGTCTTTAAGCATCGATTTGCATGCGCATTCTAATATTTCTGACGGACTGCTAACGCCCATCGCGTTGGTTGAGCATGCGTCAAATCACAATATTAAAGTGTTGGCACTCACTGACCATGATGATACTAGTGGCTTAGCCATTGCCGAACTTGAGGCTAATCGATTGGGTATGCAGTTGATTAAAGGGGTAGAAATTTCCGTCACGTGGAAAAAGCGCACACTGCATATTGTTGGCCTGAAGATTGATCCTGAGTACACACCATTAAAATCAGGCTTAGCCGCTATTCGCGCAGGCAGACATGTTCGTGCTACAGGTATGGCTGCTAGCCTAGATAAAGCGGGCATTATGGGTAGCTTGGAAGGCGCTTACGAATACGCGCAAGAGGGTATTATTAGCCGTACACACTTTGCACGATTTTTGGTCAATACTGGCGTAGCCAAAGATAATAAAGCGGTATTCAAAAATTATTTAGTTAAAGGCAAGCCGGGTTATTTTGAACATCAATGGGCAAGCCTAGAAGATGCGGTGGGTTGGATTGTGGGCAGTGGCGGTGTGGCGGTGGTTGCCCATCCCGGACGCTACGATTTAGGCCGCACTAATATGTTATTGTTATTAGAAGAATTTAGAGGCCTGGGCGGCACTGCCATTGAAGTGGTCACAGGCAGCCACACGGCAGATCAGTACATAGAGTTTGCCAAATATGCGCATCTATTTGGCCTGAAAGCTTCGCAAGGTTCAGATTATCACGGCAAGGGCATCAGCTTTATGGAAATGGGACGTTTGCCGGCGTTGCCAAATCAGTGTGTGCCAGTTTGGCAGGATTGGCCTGAGGCAGCATTGATTCGTAGCGCTTCGCTTGCAAACCAAGCAGTTACAAACCAATCACCTTGCACAATGTCAGAATAAGCCTGTTCACGAGAAAGTTAAACATTAAGCATGTCGCAATATTTTAATATCAATCTAGACAATCCACAGCCGCGCCTGATTGCGCAAACCGCTGATATATTGCGTAAAGGCGGCGTTATTGCTTATCCAACTGATTCTGGCTATGCGCTCGGCTGCATGTTGGGGCATGGGGATGCGCAAACGCGTATTCGTCAAATTCGGGGCGTAGATGATAAGCATCTGTTTACCTTAGTCTGTCGTAATTTAAGTGAGCTGGGTAATTATGCAGTAGTTAGCAATAGCCAGTTTCGGCTGCTAAAAGCTAATACACCTGGCGCTTATACTTTCATTTTAAATGCCACACGTGAGGTGCCGCGCAAACTGCAACATCCAAAGCGTAACACTGTAGGTTTGCGCGTGCCACAACATGCCATTGTGCAAGCCATATTAGAGGCCATCGATGCGCCATTGTTAAGTATGACGCTATATATTCCTAGTGAAGATGAGGATAGTGCCCTAAGCGAGGCTTGGGAGATTCGCGATAAGCTGGAAAATTTGGTAGATTTAGTGATTGATGCCGGCCATTGCGTAGCAGGTGCAACTTCAGTCATCAATTTAACCGATGATGCGCCTGTATTGATCCGTGAAGGCTTGGGTGATTTAGCGCCTTTTGGACTTTAACTTTTAAAGTATCTTTACAAGACATATTCAAACGAATAAGGCTTGCAAACAAACAAATATTTATTTAATTATTTAAAGAGTGCCTCATGGAATTATCCATCATACAAAAAATAGTGATTTATGCCTTGCCTGTAATATTTGCCATTACCGTGCATGAGGCGGCGCATGGTTATGCAGCCAAATATTTTGGCGATATGACTGCATATAAAGCGGGTCGTATTAGCCTAAACCCTATTCGGCATATTGATCTTTTTGGCACCATTATCTTGCCAGCTTTAACGGTAGCACTTGGCGGCATTCTATTTGGGTGGGCAAAGCCTGTACCAGTGGATTTCAGCCGCTTACGCAATCCTAAAAAAGATATGTTATGGGTGGCTGCAGCAGGCCCAGCCTCTAACTTTGTGATGGCAATTCTTTGGGTGTTCGTGATTAAGTTTTCAATGAATGCGCCTGAATATATTGCATATCCATTGGCCATGATGGGTAAGGCTGGTATCAGCATTAATATCGTATTAATGGTGTTGAATCTGCTGCCGTTGCCGCCATTGGATGGTGGGCGCATTGCCGTGAGCTTATTGCCAATGAAATACGCCATGAAATTTGCGCAATTAGAGCGTTATGGATTTATTATTTTAATTGCACTCATGTTTTCAGGCGTACTCAGTAAAGTTTTAGACCCATTAATCAATGTGGTATACGCGCTAATCATTAGCTTGTTTGGCTAAGCTTTGTATAATAACGACTAACTCTAACTCAAGTATTAAATTTAAGGTTTTATCATATGGCAATCGAACGTGTTTTATCGGGTATGCGTCCTACAGGTAATTTGCATTTAGGGCACTACAACGGCGTACTTAAAAATTGGATTAAGCTACAGCACGAGCATGAATGCTTGTTCTTTGTGGCAGATTGGCATGCACTTACCACGCACTATGACACACCTGAAATCATTGAAGAAAGCGTGTGGGAAATGGTCATCGATTGGCTGGCAGCGGGAGTTGACCCAGCTAACTCGACGATTTTTATTCAATCTCGTGTGCCAGAACATGCCGAACTACATACATTGTTAAGCATGATTACGCCGCTTAGTTGGTTAGAGCGCGTGCCTACTTACAAAGATCAGCAAGAAAAACTCGCGAGTAAAGATCTATCAACTTACGGCTTCTTGGGTTACCCATTGTTGCAGAGCGCGGATATTTTGATTTATAAAGCCACGCAAGTGCCGGTTGGCGAAGATCAAATACCACACATTGAATTCACCCGTGAAATCGCCCGTCGATTTAACCATATTTACGGTAAAGAAAAAGGCTTTGAGGAAAAAGCTGAAGCCGCGATTAAAAAACTTGGTAACAAACGCGGCGCATTGTACGAAGAAATGCGCAATGCTTATCAACAAAGCGGCGATGCAGAGGCACTAGATTCAGCACGTGCGATGATTGAAGAGCAGCAAGGCATGAGCATGGGTGATAAAGAACGCTTACTTGGTTACCTAGAAGGCGGCGGAAAAATGATTTTGCTAGAGCCAGATTACAAGCTCACCCCAGCATCAAAAATGCCAGGCTTAGACGGTCAAAAAATGTCCAAATCTTACAACAACACCATTTCAATGCGTGAAGATGTAGATTCAGTGGCTAAAAAAATCAAAACCATGCCAACAGACCCTGCACGCGTGCGCCGCACAGATCCAGGTGATCCTGCAAAATGCCCAGTATGGCAATTACACCAAATCTATTCAAACCAAGCTACGCAAGACTGGGTGCAAGCCGGTTGTAAGAGCGCAGGAATTGGTTGTATCGAATGTAAAGGCCCTGTGATTGAAGGCGTATTAGCTGAACTTAAACCGATTCAAGAACGCGCTGCACAATATGCCGAAGACCCGACGTTAGTGAAAAATATCGTGGCAGAAGGCTGTGAAAAGGCGCGTAAGTTGGCACGTGAGACGATGCGCGATGTGAGGGATGCGATGGGGTTGAACTATAGTTAGAGCATTGCTGCAAACTGGGCGTAAAAAAATGCAAGTAGCACAGTTCAATACGCTACTTGACGATGCTGTTGACGTAGGAAAATACGAGATACGCTGTTCGTGGGTTTTTCTAATGATAGTTCTAGAAGCCGATTGAATAAAATGTTGATCTGTAAGTTCACAAGGGGTTGCAATTGAACAAGTTATGTCGATTCATCTTGTTAGGCGTTTTTATGCTTACCCTTAATGCTTGTGCTACCCATGGTCCATTGGGCAATGAAGTTATTGACCATGCTTTTGAACTTAACAAAGGCGAGTTTGATGGAACGGCTGGCGTGGAAAGAGTTCAAATTCTCGATTTCCTTTATGGTAATCCTGATGGTTATGCTCTCAAAAACCCTGATAACTACCGAGAGCGTGGAGAGTGTGTGCAGGGTTATGGTCATGGAAACCTAGGTATAACCCGCAAAGACCTTAAGATTTTTTACGTAAAGTGGTTCGATAAGGTGACAGGTCAAGTACATGAAGTCACACTAGATTTACTTAAAAAGTTACCTAAAGACTTTAGTGGAAAGCACCGATTTTTTGCCTCTTTTAAACAGGGACAATTGTATGTGTACGTTGTGACCCCAGAACGGCGCCTTGAAAGTGAATTGCCAAATGGGCCAGAAGCATCCGACTACCTAAGAACTATTACTATTTATCCTGAGTAACAAGGAGCGTTATTAATGGCAGACAATATTGCAGGGATACTGGATGATAAGCAAACGCAAATAGCCTATGCTCAAGTGCGTGCAATTTTGGATACTGTCGAGGTC
>CAINWC010000122.1 GCA_903854305.1 uncultured Pseudomonadota bacterium
CGTGATATTGTGCTCGCCACTACCCACCGTGATACTACTTGTTCCAGTGCCCGTCGTAATGTTCGTGTCAAAAGCCGTCGTCCCGTTCTGCAGCGAGGTACTGTTCCCAAGATTGACCGTGTTCGTAGCATTACCAAGTGCAATATTGTAGTTATCATCACCACCGAGTAATGTATTGGTGCCCGCACCTAATAGGTTTATTACATAAATATCATTACTATTAGATGTGCTATTGATAGTAACAGAGTTCGTCCCAACACCGGCTCCTCCAGCAATAATCGTACCACCACCGCCAGCTGTTGTAATTGTATTGCTTCCAGATCCAGCCGTTATGGAAACATTTGAACCATTACCTACAATTGCAGTGTTGTTGCCATTTCCAGCATTGATTACATCATTTTTACCATTGCCTAGTGTAATGGAGTTGTTTCCATTGCGTACTGTCACATGATCGGTGCCGTTACCTGCAAGAATCGTACTATTTCCATCACCCGTCGATATTACATCTGTTCCGTTACCATCAGTTATAGTGTTATTTCCGTTACCCAAGGTAATCGTATCACTGCTACGACTACCATAAACTATATCATTTCCATTTCCTGCAGTAATTATATTAGGCTGATCAAGTGTCTGTAGGACATAAACTTCTCGACTATATCCGTTGCTGTCATAGACTAATGTAGGATTGCTCACATCGCTAGTGTTGGTAACATTCATATACATGAACTCAATTGTCGATACAGCTTGGAATGCGACGTGATGAGTCGAAGTACCGCTTACTGTGAACTTAATATCAAATGTACCCGTTGCGTTAGTATCGTAAACTATAGTAAAAGTATTTTGTTTTACGACTGTACTTGAAGGTAATGTCCACATTCCTCCGCCATTATCCGTTGCACCAACAATGCTAACTCCTGAAGGCACACCTGAAATCTTAACGTCATTTAAAGTTGTGAAATAACCCGCAACATTCAGTATAAATTCTTTTGAGTAAAATTTTGAGTTGCTGACTGCCGGTATTGCATTTCCAACTAACGGACCTTCAGCATAAATAATTACATTACCAGCTGTCGCAGTAGCATCTATCGTTGCAGGTGAATATTGTAATGCATTACGCGGACCTATTTGTGAAATCGCTCCCGTACCCTCCGCGCCGCCTCCACCATAATATGTTGTGTATCCAGGGTTTATAGTTGAATCTGTTTGAGTTCCTACAACGTTACCCATAAAAAGAGTTACTATCGGCGTCATACTAATTGGTGCAGGCACTCCAGGTGGTGGGGCTGGTGGCGACGGTGGGGGGGGTGAACTGATGAGTTGGTACATAATCAAAATTACTGTTATGGAGGTTTTCAACGATCTTTTGAACGTTCTGCACCATTTGTTCAACACTTGCTACAGTATTTAGAGTAAGTGAAGAGACATTATCTTCTGCTGGGCTATGCTTAGGGGGTTGCTGTGGCTGTGCTTCTTGTGTTGGTTTATTATCGGCACCAAAGCTTGATGGTAGATTAGAGTCTAATGAGGTATAGGTTATTGCCCCTACAAGATCAAAAAGTGAAGAAACTGACACAGCGCCATCGGAGAAAAGTGCTTCTGCTGGATGATCTGACATTGCGGACATGCCACCACTGGGCAATAAGTAATGTTCGCCACCTTTTGTGGTTATGATAAGGTCAACATCAGATATATCGACCCTCTGTACATCACTACGAGCAACGCTGCCAAACAAAAATCTCCCATTAGCATCGGTATGGAGTACTTTAATTCCGTTTGGTCCTTTGGCTTCTTTTCCCATTTTTTTACCTCACTTAGGATTTATTGACGAGAATATTTCTATTAATACCCATTAACTCTTGTTGAGATCTTCTTGTTTCATCTACCAAGTTCCCTAACAAAACAGACTGACCACTCACTCCCGTTGCGATCATGTCCACAATCGATAGAGAATCATTTAATTTAGTTAAGTTATCTTTAATATCACTTAAATGTCTTGCCCCACTAATTTCCACCTCTCTCGAATCAGTAAGTTGTTCGGAAAGCGTATTAATGGATCGCACTACATCTAAATTGGAATCGAATAAAGATCTCATTGATCGTTGCTGATCATCATTTGAAATCGCAATTGTCTTGAGAACTTCTAAAGATTTTTCATTGATTTCCTTCATGCGAGGACCAACTCCTAGCATTTCATAAAGTTTTCTTGAGCTATCATTATGATTATTGAAAGATGTTACCAGTTGATCAATCTTATTATTAAATAAAGTAATGCCTCCAACTACTGCGGAGTTATCGGATTGTGCTTCTAACATTTTCGTAATAGTTTCCTTGATATCGTGTAGATGTCTAGCACTACCAACTTCCACTTCTCGCATATCTGAAAACTGTTCTGCAAGCGAGCGGACTGACCTTACGACATCTAAATTTATGTCAATTAAAGTTTGCATTGATCTTTGTTGTTCGATATTTGTATTAGAAATAGCCTTAAGTGCTTCCAACGCTTTCTCATTGGTTTCTTTCATGCGAGGACCAACACCTAACATATCATGAAGTTTCCGTGAATTCTCGTTATGTGTATTGAAAGAACTCACCAATAGCTCAATCCTTTTAGCGACTACATCAAACCCACCGAAAAATGAAGCATCTCCAACTCCGCCTTGACTTAAAGGTGTTGAATATCTTTCTAGGGTTGCGAGTGAGTTTTCCTCTTCTTGTTTTCGCGCTACTCTAGTCAAATCGTGCATAACATTTCGAGCTAGAGATAAAACACGACTGACATACCTGCGTAAATTTGTCATCATCACAGCAAGCATTAAACTGCTAATAAGTCCAAACATTGATGCAGAAAATGCGATACCCATCCCTGCCAAGGGCTTGCGAAGCTCTACGACAAGCTTCATAAATTGTTTCTGAACATCCTCACCCCCACCCATTCCACCTAGCATACTAGCAATTCCAGTAAGCGTTTCAAGAAGTCCGATAAAGGTGCCCAAAAGACCCATAGCTATCATAAAGCCGATAAGAAACTGTGGCAGCTCTAAGCGACTTTCATAATCAGCCTGCAAAGCATGAAGTTCACCTTCGAGTGAACTATGCTCCAACTGAGTTGATAAAGTACCTCCAGTATTGGCAATGTGAG
>CAINWC010000123.1 GCA_903854305.1 uncultured Pseudomonadota bacterium
CGCATTTTGGTAATATTAAAATCTTAGTGCCTATGCTATCAACCTTATCTGAGTTACGGCAAACCAAGCTGTTTTTAGAGCGCGCTAAAGTGAGTTTGCGTAAGCAAAATATCCCCTTTAATGAAAATATTGCGCTTGGTGGCATGATAGAAATTCCTGCAGCGGCTATTAATGCTGAAGCATTCGCCAAAGAACTGGACTTCTTATCTATCGGCACTAACGATTTAATTCAATATACTTTAGCGATAGACCGTACCGATGACACTGTGGCGCATCTATACAATCCGTTGCATCCATCGGTATTAAAATTAATCTCGATGACCATTAAAGCTGGTGATAAGCTAGGAAAATCAGTGTCTGTATGCGGTGAAATGGCTGGCGATGCTAAACTCACCAAGCTATTAATTGGCATGGGGATGCGCCAACTTTCTATGCACCCATCACACATCCTTAGCGTAAAACAACAAATATTGCATAGTCAACTAAGCATGCTCAGTGCGAATGCCCGTAAAGTTTTAGCGCAATCAGATATTGAGAAAATTGAACCACTTGTTGCTAAATTCAATCTTATTTAAACCGATGTTTTGAAAGGATTGCCATGACGACTGAAACGAATCTAGCAACATCTCCTACGCCTAGCAATGATGATAAGAACATTGCCACCATCACGCACTTAGCTGGCACAGTCTTTTCATTTGTCCCGGCCTTAGTTGTTTGGATCTTAAAGAAAGATGACAGTGAATATCTTGCCTCGCAGGCCAAAGAAGCATTGAATTTTCAAATTACTGTATTAATGGCGCAATTTATTGCGGGAATTTTAGCCATTATTTTAATTGGCTTTCTATTCATCTTTATTATTTGGCTACTTAATATTGCTTTATGCATTATCGCCGCCATCTCTACAAGCAAAGGCGAAACTTATCGCTACCCGATTTGCCTGCGTTTGATTAACTAGGCCTAATTAATTAACCTGATTTAAGGAACACTCTGTGTCAAACCCATTGTTATATCTTGCTGGCCTACCTAAATTTAATGAAGTTAAACCTGAACATGTCAGCCCTGCTATAGACAGCCTATTAACAGAAGGCCGCGCTTTAATTGAAAGCTTAGCGACTGCAACAGAGGCGCCAACATGGGAAAACTTTGCACTTAAGCTAGAAGACCATAGCGAGAAAATCAGCCGCGCTTGGAGTCAGGTCGGCCACATGAATGCGGTGGTCAATAGCCCAGAATTACGTGAAGCGTATAACGAAAACTTGGCTAAATTGACAGATTATGGCAGCGACATGTCGCAAGACGAGCGCCTGTACGCCAAGTACAAGGCCATTCAAGCCAGCGCTGCCTTTGCCAGCCTTACCCCAACGCAACAAACCATTATTAACCATGAAGTGCGTGATTTCAAACTAGGCGGTGCCGAGTTGCCTGAAGCACAAAAAGCGCGCTTTAAAGCCGTGAGTGAAGAGCTCTCAAAATTGGGTTCTAAATTTGAAGAAAACATCATGGACAACACTAATGACTTTGCGCATTACGTTGAAGATGTTGCCGACTTAGCCGGTTTGCCAGCCGATGCGATTGAGGCCGCGCTTGAGGCTGCAAAAGCTGAAGGATTAGCAGCGCAAGCTGGTAACGAAAATAAAAAAGCAGGTTACAAATTCAGCCTGCACTTCCCTTCATACTTACCAGTGTTGCAATACGCCGAAAACCGCGCACTGCGTGAAACGCTTTACCGCGCTTATGCCACTCGCGCATCAGAATTTAGCAAACCCGAATGGGACAACACTAGCTTAATTAGCGATATTCTAAAATTAAAAAAAGAAGAAGCGCAAACATTAGGCTTTAACAACTATGCAGAGCTTTCACTCGCCACCAAAATGGCTGACAGCCCAAAGCAAGTCACCGAGTTTTTAGATACACTGGCAAAACGTGCCAAACCATACGCCGAACGGGATATGCAAGAACTCACCGCCTACGCCAAAAAACTTGGGATTGAGGATATGCAATCGTGGGATGTCGGCTATGTAAGCGAAAAACTACGTGAAGACAAATACGCTTTCTCAGACCAGGAAGTGAAACAATACTTCCCCGAGAGCAAAGTGCTGGCGGGCTTATTTAAAGTCACAGAAACCATATTCGGTGTACAAGTACAAAAAGCCGAAGCGCCGCTGTGGCATGAAGA
>CAINWC010000124.1 GCA_903854305.1 uncultured Pseudomonadota bacterium
CTCCATCCACTTCTTACGCAACTCACTTTTTTTATCTGCGGATAACGCCTGAAATTGCTGATGTTTTTTTCTTGCATTTTCACGCTCATAGGGCGTCATGCGACTCCAGTTGGTGAGTCGCTTTTGCACTAACGTTTGCTTGCCTGGATTCATTTTCGGGTAATCACGGGCAATATCCAGCATTTTTTCACGTTGCCATGGACGCAATGTATCCCATTCTGAAGCCAATGGGTTTAATACCTGACGCTGATCATTGTTCAACTGCGCCCAAGTGACGATGGCATCATCAGCGAGCGCTAGACCATTAAACAACTGACCGCCAAACCATAGCGCCAACAAAAATATAAAGCTTGTTTTTAATCTCTTTTGGAAACTAACCATGTATCAAATCCCTTATCTGCATAAGCTTCTGGTGGCAAATCAGAGGCCAACAAGAATGCATCACTATTTTCTAAATTAGTATTAACGGCGAGCTGTTGTGCCGCAAAAAATGCCAATAACATCGCACCAAGAACAACAGCCACGGACAGAGCACGATGATGCGCAATATACTGCTCAACATTGCTGCCAAACCATGACAGCACATTGCCGCTCTGGTGAATGGTTTGCGCTTGCTGACTCGCTAACGTTTTCACAGCCAAGCCACGCGCCACCGACAGGCGCTTTGCCGTCACGGCCGTTAAGTGTTGCGCATGGTCATCTAATAAATCGGCGATATAATGCGCCACTTGTGCCTCTGTCAGCACATGAGATTCGGACATATTGCTATCAATTTTATTTGTATTATTTTCGGACATACTCATCAATCGCCTCCTTGCTATTCAAACCCTTATTCACTAACTTCGAGTTTGATTAAACCAAGCTTACCTAAACCTTGCTTTTTCAACTCCGTAGCCAACGCATGAACCGCTCGGGAACAGTGCGTTTTAACGCTACCATCCGAGCAACCCATAATTTTTGCCGTTTCAGCCACATCCATCTCCTCCCAATAACGCAACACAAAGGCTTCCCGTTGACGTGCAGGTAATTTTTGCAGGGCAATTTCAACTAACTTAATTGTTTGACTACGCTCAAGTTGCGCTGATGGCTCATCACTATCATCTTAAACGTCAATCGTTTCCAATGGATCTCGGTCTTCGCCGTCTTCAGCGCTGCCGCCGAATGAAGATAATAAGGTTGTCCAGAGATTACGCACTTTTTGCCTGCGCCAATAATCGCGCATGGTATTTTGCAAAATGCGCTGAAAAAGCATCGGCAACTCTGCAATTGGCTTCTCGCCATATTTTTCCGCGAGCTTCATCATCGCATCCTGCACAATATCAAGCGCGACATGTTCATCTCGCACGGCGTATGCCGTCTGCCTGAATGCGCGACGCTCTATTGCTTCAAGAAAATCAGAAAGTTCTTTAGCTGTTGCCATTTAAAAGATTATTGCCATGATGCTAATCATTTACCCATTAACCAGTATTGTTTAGCCGTGAAAATTAAAGTATATCAGGTTTACATTTTGCGCTACGCTTAAGGTTAGATACAATCACATCAATTCAATCGTTGAGTACAACACACATGTGGAGATTCATTTTCTTAGGGTTTATCATTTGGTTTGGCATTTATATATTCAAACGAAATATGGGTCAATCTAACGCTCCCAAAGCCAACGATCATATTGAAAGTGCTGAAAATGTAGAAAATGTAGAAAATATGGTGCAATGCGCCACTTGTGACGTGCATTTACCTAGGTCAGAAGCCTTTTTGGTCGGTGGTAATTTTTACTGTAGTAAAAAACATATTCAAAACAAATGAGTTTTTTAAACTTCAATTCAAATACAGATTTATCAAGTGCTGATTTATCGAGCGCAGATTTATTAAGTGCAGATTTACCAAGCACATATTTAAATCAAGCACTTACACATCAAAGTAGTCATCTGATACAAACGCAGGCGATTAATGTACTCAACATTTTTCGATTCACCCTCAGCCTTATTTTTGTTTGCACTAACCTCTATATGGGCAAAGAAAACTGGTGGGAGAAAGGTCATTCGCTGCTGTTTTTTAACTTATCGTTGGCTTACCTATTATTCAGCGTAGTCATACTGCTCACCAGCCCACTCAAATCAGCCTCCCATCGATTCGCACTTCCACTACAAGTCATTATCGATATCACTTTTATTATTTTACTCATGTTTGCGGCAGGCGGCATTCAAAGTGGTTTAGGACTGTTGCTCATCATTATTATTGTCACTGCCAGCCTTGTGAGCAATGGTCGTTTAGCCTTATTTTATGCAGCAGTGGCGAGTATAGGACTGTTACTTGAGCAAAGTTACCAGATTATCAAGTGGGATTTATCTGCGGCCTCTTTTACTCAATCGGTGATGTTGAGTGTCAGTTGCTTTGCTACAGCGGGACTGGCCTATAGTTTAGCAAAGCGTATGCAACGTAGCGAGGCGCTAGCTTCGGCACGTGGAATAGACCTTGAAAATCTAGAGCAAGTCAATGCACTGATTACGCAAGAAATGCAGGACGGTGTGATTGTAGTGGATCAGAATTTAAATATTCGCCACTACAATATACACGCAGCCTCCTTACTTTCATTGCCAGAAGAAAATACTGAAAATATCTCTTTGCCCAAAAACTCACCTGAAATAGCCTCGATATTTAGCCGCTGGATGAAAGGTGAGAATGCTAATAATAATTCAATTACTTCAATCAGCAATCGAGAGCTGAAGCTTAGATTTATGCCGATTAATCAGCAGCTAGATACCGTGAACGAAGGTCATCATTTAAACCGTAACTTAGGTGCCGTCATTTTTATTCAGGATTGGAGCCAAATACAATCTACAGCGCAACAAACAAAATTGGCTGCGCTAGGTAGACTCACCGCCAATATCGCGCATGAAATTCGCAATCCATTAAGCGCTATCAGTCATGCAAACCAATTATTGCAAGAAGAGAACGCGCCAGGACCTACAGCGCGGATATTACAAATCATTGAAGATAATATTCAACGGATCGACCAAATTATTAAAGATGTGCTTGAGCTTAATAGACGCGATCGCACACACCAAGAGCAGATTGACTTAAGCAAATTTTTACCCGACTTTTATAACCAATTCTGCACCGTTGAAAAATTAGCGACTTCAGACTTTCAACTAGAACCTTGCTTAGACACACAAATTGTTTCATTCGACCAGCGCCACTTAACGCAAATTTTATGGAATCTTTGTAAAAATGGTTGGGAACACAGCCGCAAACAAACCAAGAGTCTTAGTTTGCGCTGCCTTGCCGTGAACAGTACCAGCTTAAACATTGAAATATTGGATGATGGAGAGGGCGTTGCAGAACAAGACCGCGCCAAATTGTTTGAACCATTTTATACCACTAAATCAACAGGCAATGGCTTGGGACTTTATATCTCACGTGAGCTCGCTGAAGCGAATGGCGCAAACTTGTATTATCAGGCGCTACCACAAGGCAGCACCTTTGCAATTCATCTAAAAAAGTCCCGCTAATAAAGGCGCAATAGATCATGACTCAAAAACTAACATGCTTAATCGTCGATGACGAAACGAACATTCGAGAGCTGCTAATGATGACATTAGAGCGGATGGATATTGAAACTTATAGTGCCAGTGGCGTTGAGGAAGCAAAGATGCTACTCAAACAACGTCCCTATGCGCTTTGCCTCACGGACATGCAAATGCCGGATGGTACTGGGCTAGATTTAGTGAATTATATTAGTGAGTTTCATACTGGTTTGCCAGTTGCCGTGATTACCGCGCATGCCAGCGCAGAAAATGCCGTGTGTGCCCTTAAAGCGGGTGCTTTTGATTACCTAACCAAGCCAATCTCTTTAAAACAATTACGTCCAGTGATTGAGTTTGCGCTTAAATTGCCTGCACAAAGTAATCCCAGTAGCACTAATACACTCGAATTGATTGGTGACTCAGAGCCCATTCAATACGTTCGCGGCATGATTGCAAAGTTAGCGCGTAGCCAGGCACCTGTATATATCAGTGGTGAATCTGGTAGCGGTAAAGAACTTGCCGCTAAACTTATTCATAAAAACAGCTCTCGGGCTGAAGGTGCATTCATTGCGGTGAACTGCGGCGCAATCCCAGAAAACTTGATGGAAAGTGAATTTTTTGGTTACAAAAAAGGTGCCTTTACCGGCGCAAATCAAGATAAAGAAGGCATGTTTCAGGCAGCCAGTGGCGGAACACTTTTTCTGGATGAAGTCGCGGATTTACCGCTCGCCATGCAAGTGAAGCTATTGCGTGCTATTCAAGAGAAAAAAGTACGTATGGTTGGTGGCACCAGCGAAGAGGCTGTTGACGTGCGCATTATTAGCGCCACGCATAAAAACTTGAGCGAAATGATGGATGCCGGATTGTTCAGACAAGATTTATATTATCGACTCAACGTGATCCAGCTCAAGATGCCAGCCTTGCGCGACCGTCCGAGTGATATCCCATTATTGGCCAAGTTATTGATGACTAAGCTTTGCACTGGCATGGGCATTTCAGAGCCAGAGATAACGAGTGCCACACAAATATATATCTCAAAATTACAGTTTCCGGGCAATGTGCGTGAGCTAGAGAACATTCTGGAACGCGCTTTAGCGATGTGTGATGGTCAAACGATCACGATTGAAGACTTATTGCATGAGGATAAATTAAAGTTAGAAATCCCTAAAAAACAGTCGTTTGACCCTGACCAAACGCTTGAAGTCAGTTTATCTGACTATCTTGAAGATATTGAAAAAAGAGCCATTGTTAATGCTTTAAATAAAGCGAATAACAACAAAACAGCTGCGGCAAAATTACTCGGCGTCAGTTTTCGCACCTTGCGTTATCGACTATCGAAGCTAGGCTTAGCAAAAGAAGAAGATGCAGATCTGGATACTGAGACTATTGAGGCTCAAGAGTGAATAAGTGAGCCTCAACTTGCAGTCATTTATCGTAACACTAGCACCAAATAAGTCACATACATCGCGCCATTGACCAGCAAATGCCACACTCGAATGCCACTTTTTGCCACTAAATAACGTAACCAAATAGCTGCAATCATGGTCATGGCAATACCCAACACCACTTCTTGGCGAGGCGCCCACGGCGTGAGCATAATGCCGATTGCCGGCAACAAAGTGCCTTGAAAAACCATTGCACCTGTGATGTTGCCAAATGCTAAGGTGTCTTTGCCTTTACGAATCCACAAAATGCTGTTCACTTTTTCTGGTAACTCTGTGGCAATAGGAATAATCAATAAAGACAATAATAACGCGGAAATACCAATGATATGCGCTGCTGCCTCCACGCCATTAATAAAGCCCTTAGCACCTGCTATTAGCAAGGCCACACCTAAGACCAACTGAATCATAATGACGATCATGTTATTGGGCAAACCAATTTTGCACAGAAACATAGCGCCGCCAGCTTCGGTTGCGTGGCCATCTTCTACCAGTGCTTTTGAAGCATTGAGTGTCATCATTACGTAAATGAAATAAATCATTACCATGCAAGCGCCTAGGCCATAACGTATGATGGATAAGGTATGCGGTACATACATGGCAATGGCGGCAAAGCTGAATGCAATGATGAAGAAGTTCAGGTCGCGCGTTAAACCTGTGCGTTCTGGCCGTAAATGACCTTGCGTACCACGACGCTTCCAAACAGAAAGTGCCATCAATGATATTGATAGTGTTGCCAACATCAACGGTGCACCCAATATGGAGCCCACGCCAATTTCTTCGTTGGTTGCCACATTTTGTGTACCCGCCAGTAACGCCAGTAGCGGCACCATTGTTTCAGGTAATGCGGTACCTACTGCGGCAAACAGCGAGCCTGTCACGCCTTCTGAAATGCCCAGTTTTTCACCTAAGTGTTCCAGTGCATTGGTAAACACTTCAGCTGCGATTAAAATCACGATCAGCATCAAAAATAGTTGAAAAAATACCATGAAGTTTTGTCCTTGAATTAATTGCCGGGGTTAAATGCATGGGTTAAAACGTATGTTAAGTGCATTTAATTTGTAATGACGTGATTTTATCGGATTACTGCGATAGATAACGCAATATACAACTAAAGTTTTTGTATAAAACAAGTTTTCGCATAAGATTAGCATCTATGAACTCCTACGCCATTGATAAAGCAGGCTTTGCAAAAAACGCGCAGTTTATTGCGTCGCCTAATTTTGACGCTAGGCTTGTTTCCAGCGTTAACTCCGGCCCCGAGGCCAGCCCACAAAGTGAGTTAAGTTTAATTGTGATCCACAACATCAGCCTGCCGCCCAAGCAATATGGCGGTAACGGCATTCTTGAGTTGTTTACCAATCAGCTCAACCCAGATGAGCATCCTTATTACGCCGATATTTACACGAGCAAAGTATCCTCTCATTTTTTGATTCGGCGTGATGGCACTCTCATCCAGTTTGTCTCATGTTTAAACCGCGCATGGCATGCCGGTGTTTCTAATTGGCATGGCCGTGAGCGCTGTAACGATTTCTCGGTCGGAATAGAGCTTGAAGGATCAGACTTTGATGCATTTGAAGCTGCACAATACCTGACCCTTAAAAAGTTAATAGCCAGTCTCGTTAACGCCTACCCTATACAAGCCATCGTGGGGCATTCTGATATTGCGCCAGGCCGTAAAACTGACCCGGGGCCTTATTTTGATTGGACACAGCTTGATTCCATAATAGGTAAACCTACTTCTTACCCATGCTAATCGCCATTACCCCAATCAGCACCAAGCCCGTACCAGCTAACTGTAACAAGGTAATATTTTCACCTAGAAAAATATAGGCTAAAAAAATAGTTGAAACAGGGCCTATGGAGCTAACTAATGACGCCCTACTACTACCTATGCGATGTATGCCGCCATTCAATAAAATAGCGGGTAACACAGTAGCAACCACCGCCATTAACAATGCGAGCCAATAAACCTGCGTAGGCAAGTGAAATATGCTGATGGCATGGGCAGTGCTTGCGTAATGCAGAATGCTTGCCACCGTGGCGGCAAGCATGGTGTAAGCCGTGAATATTGACGAGCCTACACGTGGTATTAGCCAACCGCTACAAACCAAATAGCCTGCATAGGCAATTGCGCTAGCCAATACCAGCGTTGCACCTAGCATGGTGTCCACTGAGCCCGACTTTAGAATGAGGATGTCGTGCCCAACCACCAAGCCAACGCCTGCATAGGTGGCTAGCAATGCAAACCACACACGGTTTGCAATACGGTGTTTAAACAACATGGCGCTGAGTATTACCACTACGGTAGGATATACATAGAGAATAACCCGCTCCAAACCTGCTGTAACATAAACTAAGCCTGCAAAATCTAGCAACATCGGGCCGTAGCCGCCCAATACGCCAAGCACGGCAATCATCCAGCTATCACGGCTTGTCAGCTTCGATGCCGATGTCCGCGCCCACAAGGCTAATGCGATAAAAAATGGCGCAGAAAATGCCATGCGTAATGCAATTAAGGTGGATGCGTCTACCGCATAGACATAGGCCAGCTTTACCATAATGGCTTTAGAGGATACGGTGACGGCCGCAGCCAGCACCATTAATATGCCAATAAAGGTGTTTTTAGAGGCGAGTTGAATTTGAGAGTGCATGTTGTTGCCCTTTTAAAACGGGCTCAACGGGATGAAGTGTAACGATACAACCGCGGAGAGCCCGCGGTTGCTAAATTTATGACAAGCAGCAACCGCAGCAATTGATGGCCAGTAGCCATAATGCTTTTCGGTTGTTAATGACCGCTGATGCGGAAATGTGGTTTGTTTGCGTCATAAGGCCTCGAACTTTACTTTACGTTGTTAGCAAGGTCAAGCAACAGTTTATGTTGTGGTGTACTTTTCCATTGCTTCTAGTTTTAGGCCATCTAATTTTGGTTGCCACATAACAGCGTTGACTGGAAAATCACTGGAAATTCCAGTGCGCTGATAACCGCGACGCTCATAAAAAGAAATTAATGCATGGCGCAGTGTAATCACATGCATCTGAAACTTTTGCACCGCCCAGGTTTCTAGTGCTAGATTTTCAGCGGCAGTTAAAAGCTGCTTGCCAACGCCCTGACCTTGCAAAGTTGGCTTCACAACAAACATGCCAATTTGCGCAGTGTCCTGCACATTTTCAATACAGATTGAACCAATTAAATCGGCGTCGTTAAAACAAAGGAAAATAATGGCATCCACCGATTCAATGAGCCGCCGAACTTCACGACTACTAACTCTTAGCCCATCCAGCAAGTCCGCTTCTGTTGTCCAACCAGCTCGGCTAGATTCGCCGCGATAGGCTGAATTAACGAGTCGCGCAACGGAATCCGCATCGGTCAATATTGCTTGTCTGAAATGTAGCATATATAAAATTTAGGGAATTTGTAGGGTAAATTCACAATAGTTTACAACTGTTTTAGACTCTTACTGGGTGATTCCTGCCCCGATTTTTGAACAAAATATATTCAGATGATATTATCTACCAGTTGTATGGTTGCAATTAAGCACCTAATACGCATAAATTAAAAACCGTCGCTTCGATAATAAACAATAATTTAGGGATCAGCCATGTCTACAAATCAAACACCCGTCGTATTTACAGGTAAAGCTGGGGAGTACTTTGGCATTTGGATCGTTAATTTACTACTGTCTATTGTCACTTTAGGCATTTATTCTGCTTGGGCAAAAGTGCGTCGCAAAAAATATTTTTATAACAACATGCTGATTGATGGCGTTGGCTTTGATTACCACGCCAAGCCAATCAACATTTTAAAAGGCCGTATTATCGCGTTTGCTTTATTTGTCCTCTACACGGTTTTATCAAAGTTCAGCCCAATATTTGCTGGCATATTAATGATTGCTTTCTTTTTGGCTATTCCATGGATTGTGGTGCGTGGCATGACTTTTAATGCACGTAACTCAAGCCACCGCGGTTTACGCTTTGATTTCGATGGGAAATATAGTCAAGCCATACGTATTTTTATCGGCTACCCATTTTTAATTTTGATAACACTGGGGTTGGCTTTACCTTTTGTGGCGCAACGTAGCCACAAATTTGTATTAGACCATCATAAATTTGGTTTGAGTCATTTTCAAATGACTGCGCTAGTAAAAGATTTTTACATGATTTACCTAAAATTATTGGGCGTAATATTAGCAATTGGCTTGGTAATAAGTATGGCTGTGGGCAACTTGGCCGGTGGCTTAGCGCATAAACATGCGAGTCTGCATCAAACGTCTTACACACAAGCGACTTCTACATTGACTGCAAATGGCGGCTTCATTAAAGTGGCTAATGCCACTGAAATAAACGCAATAGATGAAGCTGCGAGCAGTGTTGATACTGCGCCGCCCGCTAAGCCAGAAAGTCCGCTTGAAAAAATGTTAGGGCCAATGACGGCAAAGCTAGGCCCTGTGATTTACGTCATCATATTGGGCGTAGTGCTGTTATATGCCGCGGCAATTTTCTCCGTATCTGCTTATATGCAATCACGTATACATAATTTAATATGGAACAATACGACCCTTGAGCAAGTCAGGTTTTTTAGCACACAACGTATGCGTGATTTAATCGGGCTATATTTGTCTAACGCCATTGCGTTGATATTTACCATTGGTTTAGCAACACCATGGGCGCAGATTCGCATGGCACGTTACCGCGCAGAACATCTCGCAATTTCAGGTGAAACTGATTGGGATAAGTTTGTAGGCGAGAAAAAAGAAGCCACTCGCGCTATAGGTGAAGAAATTGCCGATATGTTTGATGTTGATATTTCATTCGGCTAATGGGTACGCTAGCCATGCAGTTTGAAGCAGATTTTTACGATGGTATCAGCCCCCGTGCCAAGCGGGTGCTGGTGACTATTGATGATGAGCATTTTTTATTTACCGTTGCATCTACCAATGCCGATGAATTTTTAGAGACTCAATCATTTAACTTTCCAATCAATATCTGCACTATTCAAGCCAAACTTGGTGGCGGCAAACGCTTGATTGATTTACCTGATGACAGCCGTTTAGAAACTGACTTTAAAGACTTGGAGCACTACTTACCTGCCAAGTCATCAAACACCTTTTGGCAATTGGTGCATTATGCCGAAACACATCAATTAGTGATCGCCTTGGCGTTTATTTGCATTGCAGCAAGCAGTTTAGTCATGCTTCAGTTTGGTGTGCCTATGCTGGCAAAGTATGCTGCAGTCGTCACGCCTGCAAGTGTAGAAAATGATCTTGGTAAACAAACGCTAGAAGCATTAGATCATAAAAAACTAGGCTACTTTGAAGCCTCAGCAGTACCATTGGCAAAACAAAAAGACATCAAATCTGCACTTTCATCTATGTGCGCAAAAACTGGAAATTGCCCAACGTATCAATTGAACTTTAGAAAAAGTCCAGTCATCGGCGCTAATGCCTTCGCCTTGCCGGGTGGCTATATGATAGTGACTGATGAGTTAGTTGCACTGGCTAAAAATAATGATGAGATTGTTGCGGTACTAGCGCATGAGCTAGGTCATGTTAGAGGTCACCACGCTTTACGGCAGACTTTACAAGGTACGCTTTCCGGGCTGATTATCATTGCCATTACTGGCGATGTGAGTAGCGTTGCTTCTGGCCTGCCCACACTGATGTTGAATATGAGCTACACGCGAGAGTTTGAATCTGAAGCAGACAACTATTCGTTACAGTCACTCAAAGCAGCATGCATTCCGACTCAATCATTCGCCACGATTTTACTCAGCTTAGAAAAAAGTCATGGCGGCTCATCTGTGCCTGAGATTATTTCATCGCACCCCGATACCAAAGCGCGCATTGTTCCATTTTTAAAAGAACAAAGCCATTGCGTTTAAATACTGTAAGTTAATACTGTTCTTTTGAATCTAGGGTTTGCTTTGAACTAACTTCTGTACCACCAAGCTGCCAATCATATCGCCCTCAACATTCACTGCGGTGCGTAAGGTATCAAGTAGCCTATCTATCGGCAACAAAATAGCGATTGCCTCTGCAGGTAAACCCACTGATTGCAATACCATCACCATCGTCACCATACCAGCACTTGGAATACCTGGCGCACCCATGGCAGCAATCATAGCGGTGAAGAACACGATGAGCTGCTGCGCTAGGTTAAGCTCTATGCCGACTAAATTGGCAATAAAAAGAGCAGCAGAAGCTTCGTAGAGCGCAGTACCATCCATATTGATGGTAGCCCCTAGCGGAATGACAAAGCCCGCAATTTCAGGCTTAACGTGTAAATGCTGTGTGGTACAACGCAGCGTAACCGGTAAGGTAGCAGAGCTGGAACTAGTAGCGAATGCCGTGACTAAAGCCTCACGCGCACCGCGCCAAAACCATAATGGCGATTTTCCCGTAAACAGATACAAAATCAACGGCAACATCACCACGCCATGCAACAAAGTGGTACCAACGACGACCGCGACAAACTTAGCCAGCGTACTTAACATGGCGACATCTTGCACTGCCACTAATTTGATAAGCAGTGCCATAATGCCTAGCGGCGCTATGCGCATCACCCAGCCAACAATCAGCATGGTAATTTCCAGCACTTCTTGCAACAGTATACGAATATGATTAAAACGCTCTCCGCCCATCACTAGCGAGATGCCCAAGATAAGCGCGAAGGTTACGACTGCAAGCACATTACCTTGAGAAAGCGCCGTAAAAGGGTTTACAAATAAACCATGTAGAAATTGTGCAAAAAATTCCGGCAAGGGCAACTGCTTAGCCTCGAAATTTTGCATGGCGTGTTCAAACATGGCTAAATGTAAGCCAGTGCCAGGCTTAAAGTAATTACCAGCAATGAGGGCAAGGACAATCGCAATGGCCATGCTACTGATGAAAAACAATAGCGTGGTTACCCAAACATGATGTATTTGTTGATGTTGCCGAAGATTAGCGATGCCCACAGAAATGGAGCAGAACACTAGCGGAATTAAAATCATCTTAAGCAAATCAATAAACA
>CAINWC010000125.1 GCA_903854305.1 uncultured Pseudomonadota bacterium
ATTGGTCGAGTAGGCAAAGAATGCTGGGCCACCTGGTGCAGCAGTCCAACTTGAGGCGGGGTCCGTCATTGAAATCATTTTCGTTGGCTCCGGTGTATCGTTCGCCTCTTCCAGTGCAGCAACGTATTCGCGAACTGGGCGCATCGCTTCCTCGCGCTTGCACCAATCCATCGCTCTCTCACCTTTTAGACCCCGCTCACGCTGCGCATCCGCTTTGATGATACTGGCATCAGTGGCAAATCCTTCCCCTCGTACCAACCCCTCGGTCATGCAACGTTGCAGCACGCTCTCAAACAGGTGACGGAACGCACCACTCTCACGAAAGCGACCATGACGATTCTTGGAGAAGGTGGAGTGATCTGGCACTGGATCTTCAAGACCAAGTTTGCAAAACCAGCGATACGCTAAGTTAAGGTGAACTTCTTCACATAAGCGTCGTTCCGAACGTATGCCAAAGCAGTAACCGATGTGACCTATGCTGTCAATCAAAGAGTCGAACGGGTTAAGCCGCCAGCAATTTTTTATAGTATTGCTGCGTAAAAATAGCAGGGGATAAATATCCTAATCTTGCCTGCTTTCTTTGTCGGTTATAGAACACCTCAACGTATTCTGTAATTTCTTGTATAGCTTGTTGCCTTGTGACAAATTTTTCATGGTACACAAGCTCATTCTTTAATGTTCCCCAGAAGCTTTCCATCGGTGCGTTATCCCAGCAGTCGCCCTTACGGCTCATGGAAACCGTCATACCAAATTGAGTTAATAGCTTTTGATAATCATGAGCGCAATACTGGCTGCCGCGATCTGAATGCAACACCAGTCCTTTAGCAGGATGCTTGTTAGCCGCAGCTCTAAACAAGGCTTGCATCACCAGAGATTGTGTCATGCGCTCATTCATGGCGTAGCCAACCAATTCTCCACTATATAAATCCTTGATACCTGCTAAATACAACCAACCTTCATCCGTTGAAATATAGGTGATATCACTCACCCAAGCCCTATTGGGAGCGCTGACTTCAAAAGCTCTTGCCAATATATTGTTGGCGACTGGAAACTTGTGATTCGAGTTGGTCGTTACTTTAAATTTGCGTTTTTGTTTGCAATGCAACTTGAGCTTTTTACGTAACATACGCACGCGGTAAGGGGTGATGCGTACACCATGATCTACCATGTCGCTATGCAAACGTTCTGAGCCATAAGTTTCACGGGTGCGTTGATGCGCGGCTAACACCTCTATTTCCAATCGCGCATTCTCTAGCTTTCGTGCCGAAGGTGGTCTAATTGCCCAAGCATGAAAGCCGCTCTCTGAAACTTCTAACATACGACACATGAGTGCGACCGAGTAGACGTTACGCATGCCCTTAATTTGATCGTATCTCACCGTGATGTCTTGGCGAAATACGTGGCACACTTTTTTATAAAATCACGCTCCATTTTAACTTCGGCTAATTCACGTTTGACACGTGAAAGTTCAAGCGCTAATTCTGTGAGCGGTTTTTGATGTTTGCCGATACTTGAGAGCTCACCTTTTTTATCCGCTGTGATCCAAGATAGTAGTGTGGTTTTAGGCATCGATAACCGTTTAGCCACCTCGACTATCGTTAAATTACCTTCATTAAATGATTTAACTGCTTGCTCTCTAAACTCAGGGCTATATTGCGTCTTTGGTATTTTATTCATTTGAGTGACTCCATTTCTTTTACTGCATTTTACGAAATGTTCGACTCTTTGAATATCAGCTTAGCTCAAGTATCCCGACCGCGAAGCGGCGGAGGCGGGTTATATTTTCCGGGCCAAAGCCGGTACGGATACGGCTGCGATCTTCATCGTAGTTCCAATCGATGATGTAATGAACGCTCTCGATGCTCCAATGCCCCCGGTTTACGGCTAACACCTGTTGGGGTGATGCTTGCTGTGGAGTGCGACTTGTTAACCCCAGCGCAATTTCACGCGAAATCTCTCCTGTTTTTTTCTGGATGGATTCACGCTCAATCAAAAAAGTCTGACCAACATGAGGAAAGTCGATGTAAGCATTGAGCGCCGTACTGCACCAAATTCGTCGCGTCTCAATGCGGCCATGATCAGGCGGCGTCACTTCGACGAAATCAGGCGTACCACGTGTTTCGAACAGCAAGGCAATATCGCGTTCCAGCCTAGGTTGGTTGCCTTTGACCGTGAAGTGATAGTGCGCCTTTTTCTCAACGATATAACTGGCCAGCGTTCGCTGTGTCAGTAGCGCGTCGCCCGTGACGTCTCGGCCTGCAATAGCGCAACTGCCAAGCAACGGAATTGCCATGCCAATCTCGTTGGTACGCTTCTGTTCGTCACTACCCACCACGGGCAGGGTGCCTACTTTTTTTGGGCGTGACAGATTCTGGATTGATGCCCGATGACGCTCATGATGTGTGTCTGATGCCCCGCTTCATCGACGGCATTTTTCATGGTCTTGCCATCCATCGCCAGCGCGTCATCTTGCATCCCCCAGGCTTGATTCCAGACATTGAGCGCCCGATCCAGTGCGTCCGCTTCAATGCGGATCAGGCAATCGCGAATGACGAATTCACTGGGAACGACATAGATTCCCTTCTCACGCCGACAACCAAAGCGCTCGCGAGCTTTCTGACCCAAGGCATCGGCCCAGTCAGAGATCGCTTTATAGCCGCGCATGCCGCACAGCGTCGCGCCCGCAGCGATGCCCAGTACGACAGGCAAACGATGGCGTATTCCATGAATACGGCGAGGATCGGCAATCATTGTAAAACACTGCGGCAGCATGCGCATTTGTTCAGCATTAAGCATGATCTTGGGGGTTCCTGTCAGTCGAAGGTGTGCTAGGTCTGGATGGTTTAATTGCAACTGAGGTTTGCGGCAAAGGGGACGAATAAAGACCAGCTTGGGCGCGTCGACTTCCGCGCTGTATCCATCCCGAGTACGCCGATACCCCTGAGTTAACCCCAGCTCAACCCAGTTGGCCGCGCGATATACACCACCATGGAAGCGCCGTGGATCAACAAAGGTTTCCAGCAGCAGTAACGGGTGGTCAAAGCGCATCTGCCAATCCGCACCGATACGACGTTCGGTCAGGGATAGTACGCGTGAGCCAATATTCGGTCGGTGCCAGTCGGGCAGAATCAAGAAGCGACTGTTGTTGGCGATCAGTTTGAGCCGTCCATACTGCGAGCGAAAGTCCCAGCCTATCCAGCGATCACGTACGCCACACTTCAGTGCCGCCGCCGACATGCTGAGTAGCGCGACCCACTCATCCCGCCAAGTCGCGACGTACCATATCGTTTCACCGATTTTCTGAAGCGCGCCAAGGTAATGGTGACGCGCCATCTGTTCTTGATAGCGGGATTCCTCACCATGCTCTACAGGGCGTACCTGCAGTTCAAATAGCTGGTCTTTTGTAAGTTTTAACAATTCCATTCCGTGAGTTATACCGGAAATGTTTGGCGGTGTCCAGCTTGATAGGTTAACCCGTTGGTTTACAGAATAATTCTCAGGAGGGCAAATTTACCGTG
>CAINWC010000126.1 GCA_903854305.1 uncultured Pseudomonadota bacterium
AAGAACGTATTTCACTAGGCGTGAAACAACTTTCTGCTGATCCATCAGGTGCGACAGGTTCAACTGAAGAAAAAACTGATGCTAAGCCTAAAGCTAAATCTGCTAAAGCTAAAGATGCTGCACCACAAGTGCCGAATGATGGCGCTGCGGCTGGTACAACCAACCTTGGTGCATTATTAAAAGCAAAATTAGACAGCAAGAAATAAGCTAATTAGTTACAACAAAGGCACATAAGCATGACTAAATCTGAGCTAATCACCCTACTTGCTGAGCGTTTTCCGCAGTTAGTGGTGAAAGATGCCGAACTATCAGTAAAAGCGATTTTAGATGCGATGTCTGATAACCTTGCCACTGGTGAGCGTATTGAGATTCGTGGCTTTGGAAGCTTTAGCTTGAATTATCGTCCACCACGCTTGGGTCGTAATCCTAAAACCGGCAGCAAAGTACAGGTACCTGAAAAACACGTACCTCACTTTAAAGCAGGTAAAGAATTACGTGAGCGTGTGGATTTAGGCTAAATACTTTTGCTTTAATGTATTAAGTTCTTTTAAAACGGCAGCTTTTAGCTGCCGTTTTTTTATGGTTTTAACCTACAACAATTTTGAAAACCTTACATAAGCATTGAATTAAGCTAAAATTACGCCCTATGCAACTCATTATCATAAAATGCTTAACCAATCAGCATCATAATCATTTCATACTTAACCACAACCATCACAAAGTGAAGCATCATGGAATTTGAATTTTGGTGGTTACTCGCACTACCGCTATTTTTTAGCCTTGGCTGGTTAGCCGCACGTGTCGACCTTAAACAGCTGCTCGCTGAATCTACAGCCTTACCCGCGGCTTATTTCAAAGGCTTAAATTTTCTTATTACAAATCAACATGACAAAGCGATTGAAGCATTTTCTGAAGCAGTACAGGCCAACACCGACTCTCTTGAACTGCATTTTGCGTTGGGCAGCCTATTTAGACGGCGTGGAGAAGTGGATCGCGCCATTCATCTACATCTCAATTTATTAGAAAAAAAAGAACTTGAACCACAACAGAAACTTGCTGTGACCGCGGAACTTGCGCAGGATTACCTTAAAGCAGGCTTGCTGGATCGTGCTGAAGAGTTATTCGAATCTCTCAACGATGACCGTTACCGCCAACCGGCTTTACGCGCTTTGCTAGAAATCTATGTACGAGAACGTGAATGGGAGCGTGCGATTAAAGCCGCCACTGAGCTGGAAAGACTTTCTGGCGTACCTTTCCGCGTTGAAATCTCGCATTATTACTGTGAAATGGCGGTTAAATCTAAGTTAGCCAATGACACACATACCGCTAGATTCGAACTAGAACAGGCATTGAATGCCAATAAAAACTGCGTGCGCGCCAATGTATTATTGGGTGATTTAGAAGCTGAAGCTGATGCACACAAAGCCGCGATATCTACTTGGAAGCGCATTGAGTTTCAAAAGCCTGAATATCTGGGATTAATTGCCCCAAAACTACTGAACAGTTACCGCGCACTCAATCAAACAACGGATGGCTTAAGCTTATTGCAAACGTATCTACAAACTTACAAATTACCGTCATTGATCAATGTGCTATATGAAGCAACGCTCGCAGAAGAAGGTGCGGAAAGTGCAGCAAAACTAGCGCGTAACGAATTGATTAAAAAGCCCAGCCTTAATACGCTAGACCAATTATTACAAGCACGCGCGATTGTAGAAACCAACAATCAAACTGGTGGTCAGCAAGATACACAACTGATGCAACAAGCGGTAAGACACGCTATTGGCAACAGAACAGCCTACCACTGTGAACATTGCGGCTTCAAAGCTAAATATCATCATTGGCAATGCCCAGCCTGCAATGCATGGGAAGCCCTGCCTGCTGAACCAACTACTGTTTAATTAAGCAAATGAATATGACTAATAACTCCAATACTAATGATCCTAAGATCATCGTCGCCCTAGATTATGCAGATGCAGCAAGTGCACTTAACTTAGTCAACCAACTAGATCCTGCACTATGCAGACTAAAAGTTGGTAAAGAGCTTTTTACTGCAGTTGGCCCACAGTTTATTGAAGAATTAACCGGGGCAAATTTTGGTGTATTTTTAGATTTAAAATTTCATGACATTCCAAATACCGTGGCTAAAGCCTGTAGCGCTGCAAGCAACTTGGGCGTTTGGATGCTGAATGTACATGCCAGTGGCGGTTTGGAAATGATGCAAGCAGCACGTCAAGCAGTGGACAATAGTGATATCAAGCCACTTTTAATTGCAGTCACCGTACTGACCAGTATGAACCAAGCAGGTTTAAATCAAATAGGCATACAAACAGACTTGGCAACGCATGTGCTTAATCTTGCTAAACTTACTCAGCAGGCAGGTCTGGATGGTGTTGTATGTTCAGCATTAGAAGCAACGACTTTACGCAGTCAATTAGGCAATGACTTTTGCTTAGTCACCCCTGGCATTCGTCCAGCTCATGCCAGCCAAGATGACCAATCACGCGTGGTTACGCCAGCAGATGCATTAAAGAATGGATCTAGCTATTTGGTCATTGGCAGGCCGATTACACAAGCAACTCACCCACTTAAAGCATTAGAGGCTATTCATGCTGAATGTATTCACATATAACGGTAAGTGCTGCCCTCAGTTTAATGAGCAATAATGTAAATTCATGTAATGCGTTTTATAACATATTAATTATTTAAGTTATGATTGCATGCGTATATTTTTTATTAAAGTAGTATTTTTTTAAACTATTAGTTTTAACATCTTGGAGAATCAAAAATGAAAAAAATGTTGTTAGCCTTAGTTACTTTTTTAAGCTTTAGTCTGAGCGCACTAGCCGGCGTTAATATCAACACTGCTACCCTAGCTGAACTTGAAAGCCTTAAAAACATCGGTCCAGTAAAGGCTCAAGCTATTATCGACTACCGTAAGAAAAATGGTGGGTTCAAAACTGTTGAAGAACTTAACAATGTCCCTGGCATTGGTGATAAAACAATGGCAAGTCTTAAAAGTGAGATTTCTGTGAGTGGCGTAACAAAGGTTGCTGCGCCAGCAGCAAAAGATGCGAAACCAGCTAAAGAAACAAAAGCTAAAACAGCTGATGTTGCTGCTCCAGCAGCTAAAACAGTTGCGGCTAAACCCGCTGAAGTAAAACCAGCCGATACAGCTAAAGCGGACAAAAAAGCTGCTGCTGATAAAAAAGCCGCAGACAAAAAAGCTGCCGCAGATGCAAAAAAAGCGGCTAAAGCAGATGTAGCACCAGTTGCAACAAAAACTAAGCAATAGATTGAACAGCGCTGAAGATTAGTTCTGCGCTAGATTTTAGTCAATACTTTTGAAGTCGTATATTTATACGGAATTTTCAGATTAATGCCAAACAAAAGCCCCGCATGCGGGGCTTTTGTTTGGCTAACGTTAACTGCTAATTTTAGTTAATCTTCATGGCGATCATGCTCACGATAACGGTAATTATCTCTATTGTCATAGCTGTCCCGATTGTCATAATGCTCATGCCTATGATTACGATGACGGCCATGTCTATATTGGTCACGTCTATTACCACCTTCTGGTTCAGCGATTATTTTACCCACTACCGCGCCACCAGCGCCACCAGCGCCAGCACCAACTATCGCACCTGTTCGACTGTGACTGACTTTACGTCCTACATAAGCACCACCGGCACCGCCTGCAGCACCGCCAATCATGGCACCAGTCTGACCTTCACCTCTAGTACTGACCGCTCCACCTAAGCCACCACCGACAGCGCCGCCTACAACGTCGCCAGTTCTACCGCCAACCACACCTCCAAGAGCAGTACCTGCGGCTGCACCGATACCACCGCCTAATATCGTTTTAAGATTACTATCATCAGCCATTGCATGACTTGAGAATAGATGACTTGAGAATAATACAATTGCCAATAACTTCGCATGACTAAACTTCATTGCAACTTCCTTTCCTTACATAAAATAGTGTTCTGTTCGTACCAAATTAATAAGATTTATCACTCGAATGGTTATATAACCACAAAGTCTACGTGTGATATTTTCCCACACTTAAATCCTGGCACATCATAACACTATTTCACACGCATGCCCAATTGCGCGCCAACATCCGGGCTTAGTATAAATGGACCACCACGTTCATCGCTGGCCGCTAACACCATGCCTTCGCTCATGCCGAACTTCATTTTACGCGGCGCTAAGTTAGCCACCATCACGGTTAAACGTCCTACCAAAGTCGCAGGGTCGTAAGCGGACTTGATGCCGGCAAAAACCTGACGCGTAGTTTCTTCACCAATATCTAAAGTCAGTTTTAATAGCTTTTCTGCACCTTCTACATGCTCAGCATTAACGATTTTAGCAATACGCAAATCCACCTTGGTGAACTCATCGATGCTAATGTACTCAGCTTCTGGTAAAGCCGATGCAACCGCTTGAGCCGCTACGGGGGCAGCGACTTGAGGTGTCGCCACCAAGTTTTCTTTATTGGCTTCCGTCATCGCTTCAATCAATTTAGGATCGATACGGGTAATTAAATGTTCATATTGCTGTATCTGATGTCCAGTTACCAAAGAATCATCCACACTTCCCCAAGTTAATGGAGAAATATTCAAGAACTTTTCTACATTAGCTGCAAGTAGTGGTAAAACTGGCTTCAAGTACAAGGTTAATAGCCTAAACATTTCTAGCGCACGAGAACAATCCCAATGCAGTTCCGTTTTCGCAGAATCCCCTTGTTTCGCTTTCACCCAAGGTGCTGATTCAGCAATATCTGCATTAGCATGGTCTGCCAATCTCATGATTTCTCTTAAAGCCTTGCTGTATTCGCGCGCGTCGTAACACTCAGCAATAAATTTAGCTGAATTTTTAATCTCTTGTACAACTGATGGGTAAGTACTTGGTATCAGTAGTTTTCCGTCAAATTGCTTGTTGATAAATCCCGCCGTGCGACTAGCAATATTGATATACTTTCCCACCAAATCACTATTCACCCGCGCTACAAAATCATCCAAACTCAAGTCGATATCTTCCATCGAGCTATTCAGCTTCGCGGCGTAGTAATAACGCAAATATTCAGGATTTTTAATATGCTCTAAGTAGCTACGCGCCGTAATAAATGTGCCACGTGATTTACTCATTTTCTCGCCATTCACGGTTAAAAACCCATGTGAGAAAATCTTGGTTGGTTTTCGGTAGCCGCTATATTCAAGGGTCGCAGGCCAAAACAAGGCGTGAAAATAGAGAATATCTTTACCAATAAAATGATAAAGCTCAGTGCTGGAATCTTTATTCCAATATTCGTCAAAATCTAAACCCGTATCACTACACAACTTTTTGAAACTCGCCATGTAGCCAATAGGCGCATCTAACCATACATAAAAATACTTGCCTGGCGCATCTGGAATTTCAAAACCAAAATATGGTGCATCGCGTGAAATGTCCCAATCATTCAAGCCACTTTCGAACCATTCACCCATTTTATTCGCAGCTTCGCCTTGTAGCGTGCCTGAACGTGTCCATTCTTTTAAGAAGTCTTCACACTCAGATAGCTTGAAAAAATAATGCTCAGTTTCTTTACGAACAGGCGCGGCGCCAGAAACCGCAGAATACGCATTAATCAGCTCAGTAGGGTTATAGGTTGCGCCACAGACCTCGCATGAATCGCCATACTGATCTTTAGCATGGCATTTTGGACATTCGCCCTTAATGAAGCGATCTGGCAAGAACATATTTTTAACCGGGTCGTAATATTGTTCTATGGTTTTAGTGGCAATTTTGCCAGCGGCTTTTAACTTGTTATAAATACCTTGTGAGAGCTCTTTATTTTCAGGCGCATTGGTTGAGTAATAATGATCAAACGCCACTAAAAACTCTTCGAAATCTGCGCTATGTTCTTTATGCACATTGGCAATCAAAGCCTCGGGCGTAATACCCTCTTTTTCCGCACGCAGCATAATCGGCGTACCGTGCGTATCATCCGCGCACACATAATGTACGGTATGCCCCTGCATTTTTTGAAAACGTACCCAAATGTCAGTTTGAATATATTCCACCAAGTGACCAAGGTGAATACTTCCATTGGCGTAAGGTAAGGCGGAAGTGACCAGAATTTTTTTTGCAGGTTTGTTTTCAAGTGTTTGAGGCGTCATAAAGGGCTTAAAAGTTAAATTTTTATTGAATGATCTATTTTAGCAAATGCGCATCTAATCTAGTAATTAAACTCTCTACTACGTTAAAATAATGCTTTGGAAATTACGATAAAGTTTAAAATCATGGCATTAAATGAACAAAGCATTACAGCAGCGCTGCAAACACTGATTGACCCCAATACTGGCCGTGACTTTGTGACGAGTAAATCTGCTAAAAACATCAAACTCGATGGCAATAATATCAGCTTAGACATTGTGCTTGGCTACCCAGCCAAAAGTCAGTTTGAAAGCATAAAAACACTTGTCGCTAATCAACTTAAAACCATTAACGATGTTGGTAATGTCACCGTAAATATTGGCAGCCGCATCGTGGCGCACAAAGCACAACAAGGCGTGACTTTGTTACCTAATGTGAAAAATATTATCGCGATTGCCTCTGGTAAAGGTGGCGTTGGGAAATCAACCACTTCTGTCAATTTAGCGTTAGCCTTGGCAGCTGAGGGCGCGAGCGTGGGTTTGCTTGATGCTGATATTTATGGCCCAAGCCAGCCACAAATGCTAGGCATTAGCGGCGGTCGTCCAGAAAGCGCCGACGGCAAAAGCATGGAGCCAATGCTGGCGCATGGCATACAAGCCATGTCTATCGGCTTTTTGATCGACAATGACACCCCTATGGTGTGGCGTGGCCCAATGGTCACAGGTGCACTGGAGCAATTGTTACGTGAAACAAAATGGCGTGATTTAGATTATTTAATCATCGACCTACCACCAGGCACGGGTGATATTCAACTCACACTCGCCCAAAAAATCCCCGTCACTGGCGCGATTATTGTGACCACACCGCAGGATATTGCCTTACTAGATGCACGTAAGGGCTTAAAAATGCTAGAAAAAGTCGGTATCCCTATTTTAGGGATCGTAGAAAATATGAGTACGCATATTTGCAGCAAGTGCGGTCATGAGGAGCACATTTTTGGCGCGGGTGGCGGCGCGTTAATGTGCAAAGACTATCATGTAGACTTGTTAGGCAGCTTGCCTTTGGACATTAAAATCCGCGAGCAATCAGATGGTGGCAAACCTACCGTTATCGCAGAGCCTGATAGCCAAATTGCAGCTATTTACAAACAGATAGCGCGTAAGGCTGCCATTAAAATTGCCAATGCTGGCTTGGATCACAGCAGTAAGTTTCCGAATATTGTGATTCAGAATACTTAATGTGAGTCACTATAAGCAAAAGCCGCTGACATTAGGGCAAAGCGCTGCTCCCGTTTACTTCACATTAGCATTCTTAATACTAATGTGTTTAGCGGTAGTGATGGAAGTGCTGCCAGCGGTTATTTTGCTTATTTACGCGGCGGTAAGCTTACTTACATTCATCCTCTATTGGAAAGATAAACGCGCAGCAAAACATGGTACTCGTAGAACGCCCGAAATTGCCTTACAGTCACTAAGCCTTATTGGTGGCTGGCCAGGCGGATTATTTGCACAGCGAATATTTCATCACAAATCAAATAAAAAGCCGTTTCAGTTAACCTATTGGCTTGCGGTATTTATTAATCTTATTGGCTTATACGCAATCATGTCACCTAGCCCAGTTAATTTTTTGCATTCACTGCTCGAAATCTGAAATTATTGATGTTAAAGACTAATACACTTCATGTTTAACCGCTTAATTTTATTGTCTTTTCTACCCGGTTGGTTGCGCGTTAGTATCTACCTACTCATGTCAACAGCAACATTGTCATACCTCAGCTTACTCATCATCATCAGCACATATGCTAATAATTTATTAGCGCACCCACCTACCCACAAATCAGATGTGGCACTCATATTAGGTAATCGCGCTTATCTAAATGGCGCCCCTAACCCGTGCTTAACTGGCCGTGTAGATGAAGGTTTATTGCTATACAAGCATGGTTTGGCAACACAATTAGCCATGTCTGGCGGGCGCGACCATGAAGACGACCAAATAGAAGCACAGGTGATGGAAGCCTACGCCAGAAGCAAGGATTTTAAAGGGAATATACTCATTGAGTCACGCTCTAGCTCTACATTAGAAAATCTCGAATTTTCACAAGCGACTTTACAAGCCACTGGCGTAAAAAGCGTCATTATCGTCTCCGAGCCTTACCATATGTGGCGCATTAAAAAATTAGTAGAGGCTGGGCATCTGGGTCAAAATTTCAATGTAAACTACGCTGCCGCGCCAAGCCAGTGCTGGGCACGCTGGGGCATGGCATTTAAAGGTGCGCTACGTGAACCATTGGCGATCATCAATAATTACGCTAAAGGTTACTTTAATACGGCTATTGCCAACGAATAGCCAATCTGGCGTTTAGCTAATTGAGTACCACCTCGTAACAATACACATCCACACCATTTTCTGGCGTGATTAAAGTCGCAGGTATTGCGACACCTTTACGCCAATGATCAACCGCTTCCTGCTTACCTTCACCAGTGACTAAGAATATCACTTCACGCGTATTGTTTAAGCGGCATTGGCTAATGCTAATGCGCTCTGCTGGTGGTTTTGGTGAATTAAATACAGGCACCGCATCGGCGCTATTATCAACCACATGATTTGGAAAAAGCGACGCTGTATGGCCATCTTCGCCTAGCCCTAAAAGTACCATATCGAATGTATCTGCATTTTTTAAGGTTTCAGCATAAGCTTTTGCACCGGCTACAGGCCCTAACTCAGCTGGAATATCGTGAATCTGGCTTGCAGGAATCGCTACATATTGTAACCATGCCTGCTCGGCCATTAAACTATTACGGTCTACATGATCGTTTGGCAAACAGCGCTCATCACCATGATAAATATGCCACTTTGACCAATCCATTTTTACATCACGCAACAATCTGTAAACAGCGCGCGGCGTATTGCCACCTGCCAGTACAATTGAAAATCGACCACGTTGTGCAATCGCCTCATTGGCGCGTTGCACAATCACATCGCAGACAGAATGCCTTAAGGATTCAATACTATCGAAGTGTTTCCATCGAGTGTTATTGTGGGTATTCTCAGCCTGTATCATCAACAATTCTCACATCCAAAAAATTAGGCCGAATTTGACACCAAATAGCTAGATTTGTCATGCTTTTTATAGTTTATTTACGCTAGATCATTGTGTGTAATTGCCGCCTTGCATTATTATATCGGGTTACTTAAAAGGACAACAACATGCTTATTAAAGACAGTGAAGTCGCCGACATTTCTACACCGACTGGTGATATGCGCGCACATATTTTTCGCCCTGCTGCACCTGGAAAATATCCAGGCATCCTGATGTTCTCAGAAATATTTCAAGTGACCGGCCCTATTCGCCGCACGGCAGCAATGTTGGCTGGACATGGCTTTATTGTTGCTTGTCCAGAAATCTATCACGAGTTAGAAGCACCAGGCACTGTGCTTGCTTATGATGAAGAAGGCACGACACGCGGCAATTCGCACAAAATCACCAAAGAGCTTTCATCTTACGATAGCGATGCGCGTGCAGTATTAGATTATTTAAAATCACGTGATGATTGTACTGGCCGTTTAGGCGTAATGGGCATTTGTATTGGCGGACACCTTGCGTTCCGCGCGGCCATGAACCCTGATGTATTAGCAACAACCTGCTTCTACGCCACAGATATCCACAAAAAAGGCTTGGGTTTAGGTAAAAATGATAATTCGATGGACCGTGCTGGTGAAATTAAAGGTGAGCTTCTACACATTTGGGGTCGTCAGGATCCTCATGTACCTCTAGAAGGTCGTAACTTACTTAAAGCACGTCTTGAAGAAGTCGGCGCGCGCTTCACTTGGCATGAAGTCAATGGTCAGCACGCATTTATGCGCGATGAAGGTCCACGTTATGATCCAGCATTAGCGCTACAAAGCTGGGGCTTGTTACTAGAACTATTCCACCGTCGCTTAGGCTGGGGTGATCTTGATGTTGTTTCTGATGGCGCTGCGGCAGAAAGCCGTCATTAAAAAATTCAGCATTAAACATTAGCTGAAGCTTAACAATCCTATCATTTCTGTGAGAACGGGAATGACGAAAACTGAAAGGTTTTTCAAATATGAAAAAAATTGACCCATGCACTTTGGTATTATTTGGCGCTAGCGGTAACTTATCTCGCGTTAAACTAATGCCTGGTCTATTTCGCTTAGATGCGGCAGGCCGCCTGCCAGACCACATGGCAATTCTATCCGTAGGTCGTGGCGAAGTTTCGCGCGAAGCATGGCAAGCTGACATCAAAACGATGTTAGATGCTAAATTCAAAAATGGCTACGATAAAGCCGTATTTGAGCGTTTTATTGCGCGCAATCATTACCACTCAAATCCACCAACAGACCCAGATGCATTCAATAAAATGCAAGCTAAGTTGTCAGATGAAAGTGTATTCCCTCAAAACCTGGCGTACTTTTTATCAGTGCGCCCTACCGATTTCGCACCTATCGTAGAGCAACTATCAGGCGTAGGTTTACTGGATGAGAGCAAGCACTGGCGCCGTGTGTTGATTGAGAAGCCATTTGGTACCGACTTACCATCTGCGCAGGCTTTACAAGCATCAATCACTAAACACTTAAAAGAAAGTCAAATTTACCGTATTGACCATTATTTAGGTAAATCTGCACTGCAAAACATCATGCTTACGCGTTTTGCCAATGCAATGTTTGAGCCAATTTGGAACAATCAGTACGTTGACCATGTGCAAATCACCAACAATGAAACTTTAGGTGTCGGCGATCGCACGCAGTTTTATGACAGCACTGGCGCACTACGTGACATGGTGCAAAGCCATTTGCTACAAACTTTAGCATTGGTCGCGATGGAAAAACCAAAAGATTTGAGCCCAGAAAGCATTCGTGCTGAAAAAATCAAGCTACTACAATCTATTGAGCCGATTTCTGCTGATCAACTTAACAAACAAACTTTCCGTGCCCAATATGCAGCAGGTCGAGTATGTGTGGGCGATGGTCATGGTGAAAACGTTACTGGTTATTTAGAAGAAATTGCAAAAGATGGCATCACCGAAAGCGTAACTGAAACTTACGCCGCGCTTAAATTGTTTATTAACACTCCGCGCTGGAAAGGTGTGCCATTTTATGTGCGCACTGCAAAGCGTTTACACGAAGGCAATACGGCGGTTTCTATACGCTTTAAAAAAGCACCAATGCAGTTGAATGATCAGCAACATCAAAACTGGCTCATTCTCAACATTCAACCGCGCGAATGTATCAAAATGGAAATCGAGTCTAAGATTCCAGGTTTAGATATTGCAACGCGCACATTGAGTATTGACGGTCCTCAACGCCAAACAGGTGATGAAAGTATAGATTCTTACGAATCACTATTGCTTAATTTGATGGAAGGCGACCCATCGCTTTACCTCCACATTAGCGAAGTTGAAGCGCAATGGCGACTAATTGACCCGATTGTAAAAGCATGGGCAGAAGATAAGTCACCTGTGCATCAATATCGTGCTGGTAACCGCGACCCTGAAGAGTCTAGCGTGATTTTTGAATCAGAAGATCAATTCTGGCGTTATAGCATTGAGTTAGATGGCGATAAGCACTAAAACGCCATCCAAATAATGTGCAAATAATAGTTTTTATTTGTAAGCAATTTTACTTAAAAACTTTAGCTAAAATATTGAATTTATTGTTATTATTTGCACTTATTAAAAGCAGGCTAAAAGCGGAGTGAATAACTCCGCTTTTTTATCTTTTTAAACTATAAAAAGCATCGAATTATGAGCATAAAATCAGACAAGTGGATACGCAAAATGGCGGAGCAACACGGCATGATAGAGCCGTTTGAGCCGAATCAGGTCAAGCAGAACGCCAATGGCGAGCGTATGGTGTCTTACGGCACGTCGAGCTACGGTTACGACATTCGCTGCTCAACAGAGTTTAAGCTATTTACCAACATTAACAGTACTATCGTTGATCCTAAGAATTTCGACCCCAATTCATTTGTAGAAGTGAATGCGGACTACTGCATTATTCCGCCAAACTCGTTTGCATTAGCACGTACGGTTGAATATTTTAGAATTCCACGCAATGTTTTGACCATCTGCTTAGGTAAATCCACTTACGCACGTTGCGGTATCATTGTAAACGTCACGCCATTTGAACCTGAGTGGGAAGGTTATGTCACATTAGAATTCAGCAACACGACGCCGCTACCAGCCAAAATTTACGCGAATGAAGGTTGTGCACAAGTATTGTTTTTTGAAGCCGATGAAGATGATGTTTGCGAAACCAGCTACAAAGACCGTGGCGGGAAATATCAAGGCCAAGTTGGCGTTACTCTACCCAAGATTTAATTTAGGAAATTTATTTAATGAAATTCCGTTTTCCCATTGTCATCATCGACGAAGATTTCCGCTCTGAAAACTCTTCAGGTTTAGGCATTCGCGTACTTGCGAAAGCAATTGAAGCTGAAGGTTTTGAAGTGCTAGGCGTGACCAGTTATGGCGATCTCACTTCATTTGCGCAGCAGCAAAGTCGCGCTTCTGCGTTTATTCTTTCGATTGATGACAATGAGTTTGTTGAAGAAAACCAAGATGCTTTAGACAACTTACGTAAATTTGTGGATGAAATTCGCTACCGCAATGAGGAAATTCCAATTTTCTTACATGGTGAAACTCGTACTTCACGTCATATTCCAAATGAAATTTTGCGTGAACTCAGCGGTTTTATTCACATGTATGAAGATACGCCTGAATTTGTAGCGCGCTATATTTTGCGTGAAGCGCGTACTTATTTAGATAGTCTGCCTCCACCATTTTTCAAAGCATTAACAGAATATGCGGCAGATGGCTCTTACTCATGGCATTGTCCTGGGCACTCTGGCGGCGTAGCCTTTTTAAAATCACCAGTCGGGCAAATGTTTCACCAGTTCTTTGGTGAAAACATGCTGCGTGCCGATGTTTGCAATGCGGTGGATGAGTTAGGTCAACTACTCGACCATACCGGCCCTGTAGCGGCTTCAGAGCGCAATGCAGCGCGCATTTACAACTGTGACCACTTGTACTTTGTGACTAACGGTACCTCTACCAGCAATAAAATCGTGTGGAACTCAACGGTAGCACCAGGCGATGTTGTCGTGGTTGATCGTAACTGCCATAAGTCCGTCTTACACGCGATTATCATGACCGGCGCTATTCCTGTATTTTTGATGCCAACCCGTAATCACTTCGGTATTATCGGCCCAATTCCAAAATCAGAATTCGAATGGGAAAACATTCAAAAGAAAATCGACCGTAACCCGTTTGCTACTGATAAAAAAGTAAAGCCACGCGTGTTAACCATTACGCAATCAACCTACGATGGCGTGTTATATAACGTAGAAGAAATCAAAGAAATGCTGGATGGCAAGATTGATACGCTGCATTTCGATGAAGCTTGGTTGCCGCATGCTACTTTCCATGATTTTTATGGTGATTACCATGCAATTGGTGAAGACCGTCCACGCTGTAAAGAGAGCATGGTGTTTTCGACGCAATCTACGCATAAATTACTTGCTGGCTTAAGCCAAGCGAGCCAGATTCTTGTACAAAATGCAGAAAATAGTCAGCTAGACCGCGATATATTCAATGAAGCCTATTTGATGCACACTTCAACTAGCCCACAATACTCAATCGTTGCAAGTATTGACGTTGCTGCAGCCATGATGGAAGCCCCTGGTGGGACAGCCTTAGTTGAAGAAAGCCTGATGGAAGCCTTAGACTTCCGCCGCGCGATGCGTAAAGTGGATGAAGAATGGGGTGCCGACTGGTGGTTTAAAGTCTGGGGCCCAGATGATTTAAGTGAAGAAGGCTTAGAAGAGCGCGATGCCTGGATGCTTAAAGCCAACGAAGCCTGGCATGGCTTTGGTAACTTAGCTGAAAACTTCAATATGCTAGACCCTATTAAGGCAACCATTATTACGCCGGGCTTGGATATTCATGGCGACTTCTCAGACAAGTTTGGGATTCCAGCGGCTATCGTCACTAAATACTTAGCAGAACATGGCGTTATTGTAGAAAAAACCGGCTTATATTCATTCTTTATCATGTTCACCATCGGCATCACCAAAGGCCGCTGGAACACCATGGTAGCGGCACTACAGCAATTTAAAGACGACTATGATAAGAACCAACCACTATGGAAAGTATTGCCAGAGTTCGTACAAAAACAACCTCGCTATGAAAAAATAGGTTTACGTGATTTATGTAAACAGATTCATGAAGTGTATAAAGCTAACGATGTTGCACGCCTAACCACTGAAATGTATTTGTCAGACATGGTACCTGCCATGAAGCCAACCGATGCTTTTGCAAAAATGGCACATCGTAAAATAGACCGTGTACCAATTGATGACCTAGAAGGCCGCATAACCGCTGTGCTATTAACGCCCTACCCACCAGGCATTCCGTTACTCATTCCAGGCGAGCAATTCAATAAGATTATTGTGAATTACCTAAAATTCGCACGTGAATTTAATGAGAAGTTCCCAGGGTTTGAAACTGACAACCACGGCTTGGTGAAACAGATTGTGGATGGAAAGGCGATATACTATGTGGATTGCGTCGAGCAGTAAATTGTATAGTGCAGTAGTTAGCTTTTGCGAGAATAAGTAATATAGTTAAAAGGCAAACCTTGCGCTGAAGTATGTGCTTCACGTGAGGTTTCTTGCCAGTGGTTTAAGTCAACAGTAGGAAAAAATGCATCGCCTGCCACGTCTAACTCAACCTCAGTCATATAAAGCTTGTTAGCAAGCTTTAGTCCATCCTGATATAACTCAGCGCCGCCAATCACAAACGGCTCTTCATCATTTTGGCATAAGGCTATGGCCGCCACTAATGAGGGCGCTACCAAGGCGCCTTCAAGGCTGTAGTCCTTATTTCGCGTCACAATTACCGTGGTACGCCCGGGTAACAAGCGCCCTAGCGACTCGTAAGTTTTACGTCCCATAATAATGTGATGCCCTGTAGTCAGAGCGCGAAAACGTTTAAGATCTTCAGGTAAGTGCCAAGGCAGGCTATTGTTGATGCCAATGACGTTATTACTTGCAACCGCTACAATCAGTGAAAGATTGTGTTTCAAACCGCTACCAACCCTTTAATTGCTGGGTGTGGATTGTAACCTTCCAAGGTAAAGTCTTCATATTTGAAGCTAAAAATATCATTCACATTTGGATTAATATGCATTTGTGGTAATACTAACATTTCGCGTGAAAGCTGTTCGTTGACTTGCTCCATGTGGTTGGTGTAAATATGTTTAAGGAACTTAATAATAAATACCATATTAGCTATACACCCCTTATTTAATTAGATAAAATTCTATTTGACTTAATTTTAATAGAACCATAACATATAGTCAAATAATCAATTATTTCTA
>CAINWC010000127.1 GCA_903854305.1 uncultured Pseudomonadota bacterium
AGTCAATGGTTTAAGCTTACAGCATGATGCTTTTACTAAGCTGGCACAAACGATTGCAGCTACAATTCGTGATTTAAACGGTTATGTTGGTGTAGACGTCATCATCAATGATGATCACATCTACGTGGTAGAAATTAACCCTAGAATCACAACGTCTTACATAGGTTTGCGTGAGTCGCTCAAATGTAATCCAGCAAAGCTTATGTTAGATTTAGGATTATGTGAATGGTCGAATTCAACATTTAAACTGCCTGAAAATATGGCGACAAATATGGTAGTAATTAATCTCAATGAATAATGACGTGATAGGCTGGGATGTCGGTGGGGCACACCTTAAGGCTGCTTTGCTAGACGGTGATGGCAACTTACAACAAGTTTTGCAAGTGCCGTGTGCACTTTGGCGTGGCTTAAATGAGCTTGAAGCCGCGATTGATGTTGTGTTGGGTACATTTGGTAAAAGGTCAGCACTTAACGCCGTGACAATGACAGGCGAGCTCGTTGATCTATTTGCTGATAGAAAAGCCGGCGTTCAGTCGATTAGTCGTGTGATGCAGGCTAAATCAAGCGGTACTGTAAAGTTTTATACCGGTGCTTTAACTGCCGATTATTCGGGTTTTGTTTCGCTAGATGAAGTGGATGAGCATTGGCAATATATCGCTTCGGCTAATTGGCTAGCCAGTGCTAGCTTTGTAGCTACAAAAGTACAGAATGGATTATTGATTGATGTTGGTAGTACAACTTCTGATTTTGTAATGATTGAAAATAACAAGCCCGTGTGTATAGGCTTTACCGATGCGGCGCGGATGCAGTCAGAAACGTTGGTTTACACTGGCGTAGTGCGAACACCGCTCATGGCGGTAGCGCAAAAGATACAATTTAATAATATGATGACTTCAGTCGCGGCGGAGTTTTTTGCGACAAGTGCAGATGTGTATCGCTTGACTGAGGATTTGCAGACTGAAGATGATATGGCGGACACTGCCGATGGTCAAGAAAAAAGCCAATTCGCAAGTGCGCGGCGCATTGCTCGCATGATAGGGCATGATGTAGACGATGCGCCTATTATTGAGTGGATAGGGCTTGCTTACAAATTTAAGTTGCAGCAAATGGCCCGTTTACAAAATGTTGCTTCAGCACATATTTCTCGGTTTACAGAAAATGCTCATCAACAGTCTGTGTGTTTAATTGGGGCTGGCACAGGGAGTTTTCTAGTCAGAGAAATTGCGAAGGTGATGCATATTCCATACATTGATGTGGCAACCTTAATCACACTGAATATAGAGGGCAATACTAAAAATAAATGGGGTAATTCTTCTGAAATGCGCCATTGGGCAAGCATCTGCTTGCCAGCTTATGCAGTCGCGCACTTAGCATGCCATCAGGTTTAAACTAAACATCAATGAATACGCACTTACTTAAACACGCTTTAAAATACCAATCAAATACTGCACGGTTGTTTGACCGGTTAAGTCACAAACCGTGGGCCATGTTGTTGGATAGCGGACAACCTCAAGGTCAATATGGGCGCTATGATATTTGTGTGGCGGATCCATTCATCACCATCAGTACTTTTGAAAATAGTATTGAAGCTGGTGTGGAACATAGGGCTGAATCAAATAAAGAGGTGTGGACTGAAATCATCCAAAACGGACAGAAAACAATTAGTCATGATGACCCATTTATAATACTTAACCAAATATTAGCGCCTTACAAAGCTGAACAAAACTCCCTGCCATTTAGTGGTGGCGCTGTTGGTTACTTTGCTTATGATTTAGCGCGTCAAGTAGAGAAGCTAGCTGCTATTGCATCCAACAATGATGCGCTTCCGCAGATGATGGTGGGTATTTATGATTGGGCTGTCGTGGTCGATCATCGTGAGAAAACAGCTTGTTTGGTCTCGCACGGTTTTCAGCAATCTACGCATGACAACTGGCAGGCTTTATGTGCCTTGTTTGATGCGCCCTTAGAGATGCAATTACCTGAGTTTTCGTTAACAACACCAGTCACTAGCAATATGACTTTTGAACAATATGCCAAGGCGTTTAACGCGGTTAAAAATTACATTACTGAAGGGGATTGTTACCAGGTAAATCTTGCCCAGCGATTTTCAGCTAAAGCGCAAGGGTGTAGCTGGACTGCTTACAACAAACTAAGAGAAATAAGCCCGGCACCATTCATGGCCTATTTGAATTTTGGGCGTTTGCAAGTGCTTTCTGGCTCGCCAGAGCGGTTTTTACAAGTGGTTGGCAATCATGTTGAAACGCGTCCCATTAAAGGTACCAGGCCACGTTC
>CAINWC010000128.1 GCA_903854305.1 uncultured Pseudomonadota bacterium
ATTTGGCGCTTGAATCGTGGCGGCCATGATCCTCATAAAGTGTATGCGGCTTATCATTCAGCGGTGAACCATAAAGGTCAGCCAACGGTAATTTTAGCTAAAACCGTCAAAGGTTACGGCATGGGCGAGGCTGGCGAAGGTCAAAATACGACGCATCAGCAAAAAAGCATGGATTTAACTTCACTCAAACAGTTTAGAGATCGTTTTGATTTGCCGATTACAGATGAGCAAGTTGAAAGTTTGAGTTTTTACAAGCCAGCGGCAGATTCCCCAGAAATGCAATACATGGCCACACGCCGAGCGGCGATGGGCGGCTCTGTGCCAGCGCGTCGCCGTAAAGGGAATGAACTGACTATTCCACCATTGTCAGCGTTTGAAAACATGCTGGTTTCAACCGGCGAGCGTGAAATTTCTACCACAATGGCGTTCGTACGCATTCTTTCTACTTTAGTACGCGACAAACAAATTGGTAAATTTGTGGTGCCGATTGTGCCAGACGAAGCGCGTACTTTCGGTATGGAAGGTATGTTCCGTCAGCTTGGTATTTATGCTAGCCAAGGCCAGTTATATGAGCCTATGGATTCTGACCAAGTGATGTATTACAAAGAATCTAAAGATGGTCAAATTTTAGAAGAAGGTATTAACGAGGCTGGTTCATTCTCGAGCTGGATTGCAGCGGCAACGTCATATTCAGTCACTGGTGTGCAGATGATTCCATTCTACATTTTCTATTCTATGTTTGGTTTTCAGCGTATTGGCGATTTAGCTTGGGCCGCAGGCGATTCACGTGCTCGCGGCTTCTTACTTGGGGCTACGGCTGTTCGTACTACCTTGAATGGCGAAGGCTTGCAGCATGAAGATGGTCATAGCCACTTGATGTCTGCGACGATTCCTAATTGCTTATCTTACGACCCAACGTTTGCTTATGAGTTGGCTGTGATTATTCAAGAAGGCTTGCGTCGTATGGTGCAAAATCAAGAAGACGTGTATTACTACATCACCTTGATGAATGAAAACTACACACACCCTGAAATGCCAAAAGGCGCTGAAGCAGGCATACTTAAAGGGATTTATAACTTTAGTAAATCTAAAGTTAAAGGCGAGAAAGTACAACTGATGGGTAGCGGTGTAATCTTGCGTGAAGTGATTGCTGCTGCAGAAATGCTCGAAAAAGAGTGGAACGTTGCTGCGGATGTTTGGAGCGTAACAAGTTTTAACGAGTTACGTCGCGATGGCTTGGATGCAGAGCGCTGGAATATGCTCAACCCAGAAAAACCACAACGACTAAGCTATGTGGCTGAAGCAATGAAAGGTGCGCAAGGTCCAACTATCGCATCTACTGATTACATGAAAGCCTATGCAGAACAGATTGCAGGCTTTGTGCCAGGTAAGTTTGTAGCGCTAGGTACCGATGGTTATGGACGTTCAGATAGTCGTGAAGCGCTTCGCAGCTTCTTTGAAGTGGATAGATATTACGTGGTGGTTGCAGCACTAAAAGCATTGGCTGATGAAGGTAAATTGCCAGCAAGCAAAGTGAGTGAAGCGATTAAAAAATACAAGTTAGATGCTGATAAGCCTAACCCAACCACAGTTTAAGGAGACGATTTAACATGGCAATTCAAGACATATTCGTCCCTGATATCGGTAATTTTGATAGTGTGGATGTGATCGAAATATTAGTAAAAGCGGGTGACGAAATTGCTAAAGAAGATTCGCTGATGACCGTGGAATCAGACAAAGCTTCGATGGATATTCCTTCACCATTTGCAGGTGTAGTGAAAGAAGTCAAAATGAAGGTGGGCGATAAAGCTTCGCAGGGTGGTTTGATTTTAACCATGGATGTGAATGATGCTGCTCCGACTAAACCAGTAGAAGTGCAAACCGTGGCAGTCGCAGAAAATCCTGCCACTACTACCGTCGCTATTCCAGAACCTAGCCGCCCAGCACCAGAACCACCAAAAACAATCGCACCAGCACACCAGCCGGCACCAGTGGGTGAAAGTGCGGTAGTTGATGCAGGTAAGCTTTCGCACGCAAGCCCATCGGTGCGTAAGTTTGCCCGTGAATTAGGGGTTAACTTAGCTTTTGTCAAAGGTAGTGCTGCCAAAAATCGTATTTTGCAACAAGACGTTCAGGCTTATGTAAAAGGTGAGTTAGCCAAGCCACGCACAGAGAACATGGGTGCAGGTTTAGGTAGTCTAGCCACATTAGCCATGCCTGTCATTGATTTTAGCAAATTTGGCGACATTGAAACCAAGCCATTATCACGCATTAAAAAGCTATCAGGCGCCAATCTGCACCGTAACTGGGTGACTGCCCCGCATGTTACACAGTTTGATGAAGCTGACATTACCGACTTGGAAGACTTTAGAAAGTCTATGCAAGCCGATGCTGAAAAGCGTGGCGTAAAACTGACAATGTTGGCGTTTTTAATCAAAGCCTCTGTGAATGCGCTTAAAGCTTACCCGAATTTTAATGCATCACTTTCGCCGGATGGTGATAGTTTGATCCTTAAAAATTACTACAATATCGGCTTTGCTTGTGACACGCCAGATGGTTTAGTAGTGCCAGTAGTTAAAGACGTGCAGCAAAAAGACGTGTTAGACATCGCCCGTGATTTGATGGATTTATCTACTAAAGCGCGTGAACGTAAGCTTAAAGTAGAAGAAATGCAAGGCGGCTGTTTCACAATCTCTAGTCTAGGCGGCATTGGCGGTACCATGTTCACGCCAATTATAAATTGCCCAGAAGTGGCGATTTTAGGCGTTTCGCGTTCGAGTATGCAGCCTGTATATGACGCTAAAACCAAAGCTTTTGAGCCACGTTTGATTTTACCTATGTCACTTTCTTATGATCACCGCGTGGTGGATGGTGCCGATGGTGCACGTTTCACCAGTCATATGCGCATGATGTTGAGTGATGTACGTAGATTGTTGCTCTAAATCCAACTTTTATATATCAGGCCCGCTATACCAGTTCCACTGGTATAGCGGGTTTTTTATTGTTAGATAATCAACACATGCCATCAGCCATTGATGATAAAATAATTTTTTTATTTTTGATTCGACCACGATGGCCATATCCAGATGCAATAAGTGTGGTGCATTAGCAGAACATGAGCGTGGGCGAGTTGGTCTTCAATATGATTGTATTCAATGTGGAGTATCAACACCAATATACGATACGGTCTTTTTCGTCAAACAGCTTTCAGATATGTATTTCGCGCAGCGAAAAGAATTGAATTCACTTCGCCCACTTTCTCCCGTCGCTGTGCAAGCCAACGCAGCTGTACAAATAGCATCAGAAAAATCCGGTGAGAACTTCGATATTCACAATTCAGACTTGCTGAGTTCGGATGTACAGCATGCACCAATCATTGAATGGTTTAAATCAAAAAACATCACCAGTACGGCCTATATTGATGCGGTTGATACGACGGGATTTTTTGACGAGGCAGCCGTTGCTATGGGTTCTGATTACGAGTTGCTTGGTGAGGTTTGTGAGCGGATTCGCTACGCCCAGTTAAAAGAATATAACAACGCCTCAATACATTTGGGGAGAAAATCGAAGAAAGATGTCAACGCACTAGAAACCTTCATTAAAAAACTCTACGACCATTCGCTGGTCGCCCGTATTTTCAGTAATAAAGACGAGGATAGCATCCGTGTAGTATTGCAAAACGCACCTAGCGTTCGGCGCTTTTTTGCGGGAGATTGGCTAGAATGGTATGCGTTGATGATATGCTTAAGAATATGCCAAGAGCGTAAAGTTGAATATGCATGCGCTCGAAACATGACGCTTTCTTTTCCAAACAACGACAAAAGAGAGCTGGACGTATTTTTTCTCATCGACAATACTCAGCCGCTTTATATTGAATGTAAGTCTGGGGATTTTCGACAAGAGCTTGATAAATATGTAGCATTGCGTAAACGTTTAGCGATAGATCAAAGACACTTTATTATTTGCGTGGCAGACCTTGATAGTGATCAGTGTAAAGGCTTGGCTGCAATGTATGGGATGACTTTCGTGAATACCCAAACATTAGGACAACATTTAACAACATTACTTTAATCGAGACTTTAGATTAAGGCACAAACTCAATCATCACTTCACGATTATCTGCTTGGCCAGTCTCATCGACTGCACGTAAAATATAATGTCCAGCTTGTTGAGGTGCCCAAGGCACCCCAGCACCAGCTTCACTTTTTGCAATAAAGCTATTATCTGCGAACCAGTAAATAGTGCCTTGACCACCGCGGCTAGCTTTTAGGGCAATGGTTTCTAGTTTGCTTAGGCGCATGGTGTACGTGACGCCTCTAAGTGGCGAGGTGATTAAAGGCTTATCATCAAGTGTTTGATTGGATTTGTTGCTGCACTCTGCGGGTATCGTTGGTGGTACGCGGCGCGGCATACCTGCTTCGCGAAATAGTCTAAGCATATCTGAATCCCAGAACTCAATGATTTCTTCTCGCGTGTTCGCACCAGCAGTACAAACGACTTGGTTAGTGGTGTTATTGAAGTAAACTGGTCTGTGCAATGTGCTGATTTTAATCGGTGATTTTCCTGGAATAAACC
>CAINWC010000129.1 GCA_903854305.1 uncultured Pseudomonadota bacterium
AGCAAAAAAAGTAAAATGCTGGTGCGAAAGGAGAGACTCGAACTCTCACGCCTTGCGGCGCTGGAACCTAAATCCAGTGCGTCTACCAAGTCCGCCACTCTCGCAGGTAGTGAACGACTTATAAAGTACAGCCGTTTCAAGCAAGGCGCTATTGTAGCTTAACTAATGTCTTTTAGAAAAGATAAAATGACAAAAAACCTGATATTTATTTTGAACGAGGCAATTAAACGAATCTAACCCATGATAAATATTACAGTTCATATCAAAAATTCGATTGCACTTAAAGATGATGCAATGGTGGCGTTGAATAAAACTTCAAATCAATATAATACTGGTATACATTTATACACTCGAATTGATAACTGAATAGGCTGCGATTGTGCGAGAATACAGGTTAATTATTTAAAATATAAAGCTTAACAAAATGCAAAACACTATTAATCAAAATGAAATCAATATGCTACGTACAGAGCTGGAGCTTTTAATGCGTGAGCGTGAATCTTTACTAAGAGTAACAGGAGCTGCTGCAGGCTTAATTGCAGAAATGGACAGTCACGACTTGCCGATTAGAACCATAGAGGCTGCGGATTTATTAGCAACCACCATCAACAGCTTAAGTGAAGAGTCATTGCAAGATGCATTGAGTGCTGTACATGCTGAAATAGTTGGATAATTTGCATAATTCCGATTGATTACTGCAATTTAACTTCAGTTACTAAACCTACTTACTGCTTTGATTCAATACACCAGAATAATTTCCAGGAATGTATCATTTGCGGCTTTTTCCGTTTACCTGCCGTTATTGATTTCGGCCTGCAGCTTTCAGCAATACACACCAAAAACCATCGATCCAGTTGCCAATGCAGCTAGATTTGAACGCAAAGATCCTGCGAGTGCGAAATTTCAACAATACTTAGCCGCCAATGGCTATGCAGAAAATCGTTTACCTCTGCAACAATGGGGTGTAGACGACCTGATTTATTGTGCACTTTACTTTCACCCAAGCTTAGATGTTGCACGTGCTCAGTGGCGTTTAACTGAGTCTGCAGAAGCAATTTCAGCAGAAAGACCTGTGCCCGTCATCAATGGACATTTAGCCAACAGCAACCGCGCTAACCACGACATTAGCCCTTTTGCATTTGGCTTGAGCATCGACATTCCAATTGAAACTGCAAATAAACGGGATCTACGCATTGAAAATGCACGCCATTTAACGCAAGCGGCAAAACTTGAAACGGCTCAAATGGCATGGCAACTGCGTAATCAGGTCATACAATCACTCAATGAGTATCAATTCAACCAGCAACAAATAAACTTATTCTCTGATGAGGAATCTCATCGCCAAGAAATTGTCGCTATGTATCAAAAGCGCGTGAATATTGGCGCAGCCTCAAATGTTGAATTAAGTACAGCAATACTACAATTACAAACAACCACTTCAGAGCTGAATGCCAAAAAGCATAACAAATTAGTTTTACTCGCTAAGCTAGCGAATAGCCTTGGCTTACCGTTAGCAAAGGTTGAAGCGATGCATTTTGTGGTCGATACTGACATGCAAAAAGTGGTCGACTTTCAAACTGATCACTTACAAACTGCCGCCCTACTTAACCGCTTAGATATTCGCATCGCACTTGAACGATATGCCGCAGCTGAAGCTAAATTAAAACTTGAAATAGCCAAGCAATATCCAGACCTCGTCATCAGCCCAGGCTATGCGTATGAATTCGGCGATAGAATATGGTCGCTAGGCTTATCTGGTTTGCTGACACTTTTGAATAAAAATAAATTAGGGATTGCACAAGCCACTCAATTACGAGAGGTTGAAGCTACGCAGTTTGAAGCCTTACAATCTAAAGTAATTGCAGAGGCAATTATCGCCAATACTGAACTGATACAAGCACAACAAACGTTGAATAATCAACAAAATTTACGTGAGCAGCAACAATTGAGCACACGGCGCATGGAACATAAGTTCTCGGCTGGTGAGATTGACAGGCTGGAATTATCATTTAATAGATTAGAAAACATTGCCGCTGATAAGAATGTTGCTTTAGCGCAATTCCAACTAAAAACTGCGATGAATCAACTTGACAATGCCTTGCAAAAGCCAGTATCAGTCCTACAAAACAATCAGAAAAGTAGCATCAGCATTGAAGATTTAAGCTTCAAAAATTAGCTGACTAAACAAGTCATCAATTTCATCATGTGATAGGGATAAAAATTAATAATGAACCGTAAATTAGCCCTTATCATCGGCTTACAAGCATTTTTAATCATCATGCTTTTTTGGGTTTTGGTATTCTATGGCAAAGATGAATACGAAGCATCCACACATGCCTCAGCCAATAAAATTGAAGCGCCAATGCGCGTCAGCACCAAGCAAGGCTTGGCTATCATTACTATAAGCTCAGCCAGCCAAGCGCAGAGTGACATTAAAACCAGCACTCTGAAAACCAGCACTCATCAAGGCGGTATCAGCAGTTATGGCAACGTTATAGGCATTGATAGCTTAATCGAGCTACGCACACGATACCTTGCAGCAAAGGCAGATGCGCAAGTATTGGGTGCATCATTAGTACATAGTAAAAATGAATATGCGCGCTTGCATGCGCTTAATTTAGATGATAAAAACGTATCAGATAAAGTATTGGCGACGGCGTTAGCAGACGCTACATCCAATGAAGAAAAAGTGTTTGCAGCTGAATCAAG
>CAINWC010000130.1 GCA_903854305.1 uncultured Pseudomonadota bacterium
CTCTTCGCTATCCTATTTGAAAAAATTTGACATCGATTACCTGAAGATTGACCAATCTTTTACACGCAATCTAGCGCCTGGTTCGAATGACATGGCGCTGTGCCAAGCCATTATCGTGATGGCACACAAGCTTGATATGAAGGTGATTGCAGAAGGCATAGAAACATTAGAGCAACGAGATATTTTAATCGCCGCCGGATGCGATTACGGTCAGGGTTATTTATTCTCCAGACCCATTCCTGCTAGTGATTTTGAAGCGCTATTGCAGAAAAGGTAGGTTTTAAGCATTACTTTTGTATCATGAGTGATACCGTGTCTTGCTTAGACTCATTCCAAGGAGCGACTTTAATCAGTAATAACATGCCAGGAATTGCGGCTAAAAAGCAAAACAGGAAGAAGTTTTTCCAGCCTAGATCTTCTACTAAATAGCCTGTTGCAGCATTGGCAAAAGTACGTGGTACGGCAGCAAGGCTGGTAAATAGCGCAAATTGTGTGGCGGTATACAGCTGGTGGGTGGTATGGGCAATATATGACACAAAAGCGGCGGTGCCTAAGCCAACGCCTAGCGCTTCAACGCCGATCACCAAGCCTAAAACAACCGCATTGTGACCTACCGATGCGAGCAAGACAAAGCCTAAAATGGCCAGCATTTGCACCGCGCCAAATAACCATAATGCGCGATTGATACCTAGCTTTAGCATCCAGATGCCGCCAAGTATTCCGCCAACTACGCTGGGCCATAAGCCTGCATTTTTGGCAATAAGGCCTATTTCAGTTTTGCTAAATCCCATGTCTAGATAGAAGGGGGTGGCAAGTGCGGTTGCCATGCTATCGCCCAGTTTATAGAAGAAAATAAAGGCTAATATTAGCAATGCAGATTGCCAGCCACGCCTGGCAATAAACTCATGGAACGGCTCGGTGACAGCTGCGCGCAGCGTTTTAGGCGCCCCACTTTTTAATGCAGGTTCTTTGACAAAAATCGTCATTAAAATACCAGGCAACATAAACAGCGCGGTAATCAAAAAGACGCTGCTCCAAGGTAAATGGTCTGCCAATATCAATGAAAGTGAGCCCGGGATTAAACCGGCAATCTTGTAGGCATTGACGTGAATTGCATTGCCTAATCCCAATTCTGAATCTAACAATAACTCACGGCGGTAAGCATCTAATACGATGTCTTGCGAGGCGCTAAAAAAGGCGACCACTGTGGCTAAATAAGCAATCGTCCAAATATCCAGTTTGGGATTGAATACACCAAAAACTGGAATGGATAACAGTAATAAAATCTGCGAAATGAGCAGCCAACCACGTCTGCGGCCTAATGGTGGAATATAGCGGTCAAACAACGGCGCCCATAAAAACTTCCACGTGAAGGGCAGGTTAATGAGTGCAAATAAGCCGATGGCCTTTAAGTTAACGCCTTCAGAGCGTAGCCATGCAGGTAGCAGGCTGACGAGTATATAAAGCGGTAATCCTGAGCTAAAGCCTGTGAAAATACAAACGAGCATGCGTTTATTGAGCAACGCTTGCCAGATGCTAGGTTGAGCTGTGGTGGATTGATGCAACACTATTTCTGCTGGGTGTTTTCTAAGCGATACATGGCCAAGTTGCCCATTAAATTCGGCATAAACGTCACAGGTTTATTATCGGTGAGTACCAAGCGTTCTTTGACGGTAATGTTGCCATTTTCGCAAAACTGATCAAAATCGTTGATAGTGCATAAATGCACGTTGGGCGTGTTGAACCATTGGTGCGGCAAGCTCTTTGAAACAGGCATATTGCCGGTAAGAATTTGTTGCCGATTACGCCAATAGCCAAAGTTAGGAAAAGTGACAATGACTTCGCGACCTACGCGCAGCATTTCACGTACGATGCCTTCGGTATTATGCACGGCTTGCAAGGTTTGCGAGAGTATCACGGTGTCAAATGATTGGTCTTCAAAGCCTGATAAGCCGGCTTCTAAGTCCATTTGAATCACATTAATGCCGCTGCTCATGCAAGCCAGCCAATTAGCATCATCTTTTTCTACACCGTAACCGCGCACTTCTAGGGATGCTTTTAAATATTGCAGTAAAGCGCCATCGCCACAGCCTAAATCCAATACTTTTGCGCCAAATGGCAACCAGCTGGCGATGATGGCAAAGTCGTGTCTGAACTCTTGCCCTAATTCTTGTTTAGTGCTGCTCATGTTGCGCTCCCAACTTGAATATTATTGGGTTGAATATTATGGACTTGAATGTTCTTTAAGTAGCTGCGTAATATTGCATGGTAGTGCGGATCTGGCATTAAAAACGCATCATGGCCGTGCGCTGCGGTTACCTCGGCATAGCTGACGGTGCGTTCATTATCAAGCAGCGCTTTAACAATCTCGCGTGAGCGTGCAGGTGAAAACCGCCAATCGCTCGTGAATGAAACCACCAAAAATTGTGCAGTGACTTTCTTTAATGCCACGCTTAGATCGCTGCTGTATTCCAGCGCAGGGTCAAAATAATCTAAGGCACGCGTCATACGTAAATAGGTATTGGCATCAAACTCGCCCGCAAACTTATCGCCTTGGTAGCGTAGATAAGATTCCATTTCAAACTCTGCATCAAAACTATATTTAATCGTATCTTTAAGCTTGCGACCAAACTTTGCACCCATCGCATCGTCGCTTAAATAGGTGATGTGGCCCAGCATACGGGCGATTCTAAGGCCGCGTCTAGGTACAACGCCATGTGCATAATAATCGCCACCATGAAACTCTGGGTCGGTAATAATCGCCTGGCGTGCAACCTCGTTAAAGGCCATGTTCTGTGCGGTAAGATTAGGCGCTGAGGCAATCACCAACGCATGGCGCACACGCTCTGGGTAGGCAATTGTCCATTGCAACGCCTGCATGCCGCCTAAGCTGCCGCCCACTACTGCGGCTAATTGCTGAATACCTAAGTAGTCGGCTAATAAGGTTTGCGAGGTCACCCAGTCTTCTACGGTGAGTATAGGAAACTGCGAACCCCAAGGTTGTGCTGTGGCAGGGTTAATGCTCGCTGCGCCAGTGCTACCGTGGCAACCGCCCAGATTATTCACGCCAATCACAAAGAACTTATTAGTATCTAACGGTTTGTTTGGACCAATTAGGTTATCCCACCAGCCTGGATATTTATCCTCTTCAGAATACTTACCTGCCACGTGGTGCGTGCCGGAGAGCGCATGACAGATTAAAACCGCATTCGATTTGTTGGCATTTAATGTGCCGTATGTTTCATAAACAAGGTCGAATTGCGGCAATACTGCACCGCTTTTAAGAGTGAGAGGTGCAGCAAAATGTGCAGTTTGGGGGGCAACGATGCCAACGGAGTTATTTTCTTGCATGATGTGATTATACTATGGCTTGTAAAAAATTTAAGCGATGTGAAATTTTAACCAGTAGCACGCTAAACTTAATCGAGGCTTGCCTTAACTTAAAGAGATTTTTATGGCGCACTTAAACAATATTCAAGGATTTAAAAACCACTTACCGCAATTGGCTGATGGTGTTTATATTCATCAATCTGCCACCATTATTGGTGAAGTTTCTATCGGCGAAAACAGTTCAGTGTGGCCTGGCGCAGTGATTCGTGGTGACATTAACTTTATCCGTATTGGTCGAAATACCAATGTTCAAGATTTAAGCGTGCTGCATGTCAATTATAAATCTAGCAATGATCCAGCCGGTTCTCCACTGATCATCGGCGATAACGTGACGATTGGCCACGCGGTGATATTGCATGGTTGCACGATAGAAGATGAATGCCTAATTGGCATGGGCAGCATTGTTATGGATAAAGTGCTTGTGCAAAAACAGGTATTACTTGCGGCTGGTAGCCTTGTGGCATCCGGTGCTGTGCTCGAAAGCGGCCACCTTTATATGGGGCGACCTGCCAAGAAAGTCCGCGAGTTAAGTGTGGATGAAGTGGCGTATTTAAAAGCTTCGGCGGATGGTTATGTGAGCGTCAAGGATGAGTATTTGCAATCAATTTCAGTGTAAATACTTAGAAATCTAACGCTTGAACGGATAACAAAACTGCTGCCAATATCCGTTAGGCACAGGGTGCCCACCAATACCATAGCCGCTTGGCCATTGATTTTTCGGCATGTAATACGTACCAAATAGCCTGTCTAACCATGAAAAGTGAATGGCATAATTGACGTTAATGGCCTCTTTTTCTATACCGTGATGCCAATGGTGAAAGCGTGGTGTGACGATGAACGGCTTCAACCATTCAACATTAAAGCGCACGTTGGCATGTATAAAGGTGGCGTTGAGGTACACCAGTAAAATGTAAATGTGCAGCGCACTTTCAGCAAAACCTAATGCGTACATCGGAATAATCGTCATGCCACGTAAGCCGATGATTTCGGCAATATGCATACGCGAACCTGCCAGCCAATCCATTGTTTTAGCCGAATGATGCACCGCATGAAAGTGCCATAAAGTTGGAATCTGATGAAACGCGCGATGAAACCAATACTGCACAAAATCAGTCAGAAACATGATTTCAATCACTTGAAACCACAATGGTTGGCTTGCCAGTGTTTGCCTAAATGCAGCCCAATTGCCGGTGTGGTGTAAAATAGCCATAGAAGGCGCAAGCGATAGGAATGTGAGGCTTTGCACCATGACGCTACCGAATAAAAAGTAGAATAAATCTTCGCGCCACTCGCTTCTAAATAAAGGCTGCTTGCTTAAACGACCAAACATTTTTTCTAGTGGTACAAATAGCAAGCCGGTGAATAAAATGTTCAGTACAAACCAATCTAAGCCAAGCGCGTTGTGGTTGGTGCTTGCTGATGGCGAAGTTGCGCCAATTTCGCCCAGAACAGTTGCCAAAAACACGATACATATTGCACTAAAGCCTAAAACTCTGTTCCTTCTCAATATCATGTTCATACAGGCTAGCACGAAACTAAGCCCCAAAAGACCTTGTACGATGTAAGTAAAATACGAGACTTGATGGACGCTGCTCAGTTCTTTCATTGAGAAAAAGCTGGGGTATTGCCAGCTAAGGAGCAGTAATAATGCAGCCAAACTCACAACTAAAGCGGCCACGCCACTTAACCAGCCAGATCCAAACTCACGGAGTTCGGCCGGTGCTTCTAAATCGTTACGGATGGCGAGACGTATTTTGTTAATCATGAGGCGCTCGATATTTAATGAGAGGTTGAAATTGATGGCTATAGTAATAGCGTGCAGTGTTATGTGGCAAATGATTATTTTCGGCTGGCTTAAATGGTTAATCCCAATGCGTACTGATTATCAACGGATTTTTACCGATAGTCACGCGCTGATTACCGCCTAAATCCTTGATGGTTTCAATGCCGGTTAGGCCAGTCTGCGCCATTAAATCGCCAACCGATTCCGCTTGATTGTAGCCATGCTCCAGCATTAACCAACCTTGCGGTTTCAGGTAAATCAGGCAGTTATCAATAATCTGCCGAATATCATCCAAGCCATCAGCGCCTGAAGCCAGCGCAGATATTGGCTCAAAGCGTAAATCACCTTGGCTTAAATGCACATCATCTTGCTCAATATAAGGTGGATTGCTGACGATGACATCAAACTTTTCAGCGCTATTATTTTCATGGTTAAGGCTTTCAAACCAATTACTCAATACAAACTGAATATTCGTAACATTCAGATTCTGCGCGTTCCTTTGGGCGATTTCCAAAGCGGCTATTGAAGCGTCAACCGCCGTGACGAATGCTAGTGGGCGATTTTTAGCAATCGCTAGTGCAATCGCACCCGTGCCTGTGCCAAGGTCTAAAACTGACTCACTGACGTTGCCCTGAATCTTTGCTAAAGCAGCTTCTAC
>CAINWC010000131.1 GCA_903854305.1 uncultured Pseudomonadota bacterium
AGCACCTTCCTGGAGCATTCCGCCAGAAGTCGAGGGTGGGTGGGCTGGAAACTTTTTTCAACCTACCAGTGGTACGGTCCCTCAAGTTTACTTGAGCCGCCATAACCAGCACATACGGAGACTCACAAACATTTGCACAAATCAATGAAGCACAGTCATCCACATTATCCAGATATTCATCATCAACATAGTCATGATTAATTTGACATATTTTAATGTCAGTTAAGCCCAAGTTCCGCGATTGACCGAACATAATTTTCGGAAGAGCCCCGTCCCGCCTTACGCTCAGATAGAATAGTGGTTACGAAGACACTCACCTATTTGGATAATAAAGGAGACGGAGCAATGAGCAATATGGCACAAACCGTGCTTTCATTCAAGCTGAAAGCCACGAAAGAACAGCTCACGGCAAATGCAGGATTAGCCCTCTTCGGCGAATTCATTCGCGGACAAGGGTTTTATCGCTGGATTGAAGCCACCATGCCTGTCCCTGGCAGTGGTCGTGGCTATGCAGCAAGTGCCTACCTCTCACCGCTGGTCTTAATGCTCACAGGCGGTGGGCGTTCTTTAGAAGATGTCCGTATGCTCAAACATGATCATGCATTATTCACATTACTCAAAACAGAACCACTGCCCAGCACCGATGCTTTAGGCGATTGGCTACGGCGCACTGGCACAGGGGTGGGCTACGCGGGTCTGAGCCGCATCAATGGGCAGGTGATTGCGCAACGGTTACGCCAATGTGGGGTCACACAACACACCTTCGATGGCGATGCCACGCAAATCGTTGCCGAGAAACGAGATGCGGCATTCACCTACCAAGGCGAACAAGGCTATATGCCGATGGTGGGGCATCTAGCTGAGGCGGGTGTCATTCTGCATGATGAGTTTCGTGAAGGCAATGTCGCACCAGCCACCCGAAACCTTGAGTTTATTCAAGCCAGTGAAGAGAAGCTACCTAAGGGGCACGCCATCGCCCATGTGCGACTTGATTCAGCAGGTTATCAATCAAGCATCTTCAACTACTGTGAAGCCACAGGTAAAACCTTTGCCATCGGTGGTCGTCTGGACGCGCCAACACTGCAGGCGATAGAAGCGATTCCAGAATTAGCTTGGAAACATTACGTTGACTGCTCGGTTGCAGAGACACTACACAGTATGAATGAGACCACTCAAGCGTTCCGCTTGATTGTCGTTAAATATAAGCGTCAGGTGGCATTATTTGACGATGCGCCCCACTACCACGTCATTGCCAGTAATCGCGTAGAGTCGACCGATGCGACGCTGATTTGGTATCGCCAACGTGGCGAAGTTTCTGAGAACGGTATCAAGGAACTCAAGATAGGATTTGGCATGGAGCGGATGCCTTGTGGACAGTTTGCCGCCAATGCTGCTTTCTTTCGTATTGGTGTCATTGCACACAATCTCTTTGTGCTCTTTAAGCAGTCTGTGCTGGGTGGAGACTGGCAAAAACACAAAGTGGTGACAGTGCGTTGGCGGTTATTTCATCTGCCAGGCAAGGTGGTGCGTCATGCGGGTGTGCTTGTCCTCAAGGTTACCGATGCATTTCTTGCGCTGTTTCGCGATATTCGCCAAAGAAGTTTCGAGCAGTCACAAGTGCTCTCGCTGTAGATTATCCAGCAATCTCTGAGTAAGTGCAGCCGCAGGCTAAGCTCGCACTCAATTTACCAAAACCCATCAAAACCATCCATAAAGAACACGGCAACCCGTTATGAGTGGATTAAAACAAAAATTTATTCCGCAAGCTCGGTAAAATAGGTCAAAATTTACCGCAATGACACTTCGGAAAATTCAATCGCGGAAATTGGGTGATTAGGTAACCCTAACATTACATATTATTGTGTGAAAATACCGATTTATTGGGTAAATAATAAGTTTAATTACTCAGTATTAACACATTCATAGCAGTTTCTTTCGTTCATTCAACTAATAAGATAATCTCGGTCTGTTAGTTGATATGGTTATCGTGTGCAATAGCCAATTCGTTTTTACTATGCTGTTTTCTTGAGGCGTTTTTTCTGTAGATTCTTAATGCTTCACCAATTTGTTTAATTGGATGTTTGCTAAAGTAAGCCGCGAGTAAAAGCAATCCAGCCAAAGAAGCCATTACCCAGCTTAAGTCGAAAGGGGCTACATCGCGACGCGCAGGTTTTTGCTCTTTCATAGCATCTAATATCGTATGCAGATTCTCACCATTAATATAAGTTG
>CAINWC010000132.1 GCA_903854305.1 uncultured Pseudomonadota bacterium
ATGCTGATGTTGATGTTGATGATACACCTGCGAAGAAGAAAGGTTTGTTTGAAAGCTTGAAGTTCTGGGGTGATGATAATAAAAAATCTGCTGATGCAGCACCTAAAAAAGAAGAGAAAAGCATGGTTGAAAAGCTTAAATTCTGGGGTACAGACGATAAGCAAAAAACGAATCCAGAAAAGCAATATCGTATAAAAGTGGCTGATGGCGATAAAGATAACGCAATTGTAACGGTAGTAGATAAAGACGGAGCACGTGTTCGTACGACTACAGCTAATAGAATTGTGGCGCTAATGTATGAGCAACTAAAGTAATCCATACCTCTATTTATAAAGGTTCACACTATGCGCTTTGCTTCGCTAGGTAGCGGCAGTGCTGGCAATGCGCTAGTGGTAGAAGTAAAGCATACTCGGCTGATGCTTGATTGTGGCTTTAGTGTTAAAGAGACTATCGCCAGATTAGCAAGGCTAAGTCTTGTACCTGAGGATTTGACGGGAATTGTTATCACGCATGAGCATGATGATCATGCGGGTGGTGCATTCAAGTTCGCGGCTAAGCATAAGATACCCGTGTGGCTCACTTATGGCACACTTAAAATGGTTGCACGGTATCTGCCCAGTCAGCATGATTTGCAATTAAATGTCATTGATAGCCATCAAGCCTTTGATGTTGCCGACATTCAGGTGCAGCCATATCCAGTGCCGCATGATGCGCGCGAACCCATACAATGTGTTTTTTCTAATGGCAATCATAAGTTAGGTGTGCTGACTGATGTCGGTCGTACCACTCCGCATATAGAGGAGCAGTTAAGTGCTTGCAAAGCTTTGGTGCTGGAATGCAATCATGATTCTGGTATGTTGCAAGCTGGCCCGTACAGTTGGGCGTTAAAAAAGCGGGTGGGTGGTGATTTAGGACATTTAGAGAATTCAGATTCTGCAAACTTGTTGTCGAAGTTGGATAACAGTCAATTGCAGCATATAGTGGCGGCACATTTGAGTGCAAAAAATAATACGCCGAAATTGGCTAAGTCTGCCTTAGCTAAAGTATTGGGTTGTGAAGAGAATTGGATTGGTATTGCGGATCAGTCGCTAGGTTTTGATTGGCGAATGATTAATTAGCGTTGAGTCAATTAATCAGCGCACTTACTTTTAATCTTAGCTTTCAATCTTTGGACTTGTTGAAAATAAAAAAGCCGACAATAGTCGGCTTTTTTATTGCTTACTAAAGGCTAATTACTTAGCAGCTGGTGCAGCTTCAGCAGGAGCAGCCGCTGGTGCAGCTTCAGCAGCAGGAGCAGCTGGTGCAGCTTCAGCAGCTGGTGCAGCTTCAGCAGGAGCAGCCGCTGGTGCAGCTTCAGCAGCAGGTGCAGCAGCTGGAGTTTCAGCAGCTTTTTCGCCACAAGCAGTTAGAGCAAGAGCCAATAATGCAGCAAGTAAAAGTGAACGTGTCATGTTTAATCCTTAAGAGTTTAACTAGTTAAAAAAACTTTTTCGATAACCGCTGAAAAGTTTTACCTAATTAGCTATACCGAGTGGCGCAAATTTTACCAGTAATTTTAAAAAAAACCCAGCCTAAAACCCATGTTTTTCGCAACTAGTGGCGTGAAAGCTCAAATAAATGCATATTTTTATTTAAAATTAAGAAAATTTTGATGCATGGCATATTAGTCTACACGTATAGAAAGCTGATTCTCTTGAGATTGGCTTTGCATCAGTTGGCTTAGAATCGCGCGACTAACTTCATCTTTTTGTTGCATGATGCCGCCTAAATCTAACCATTCACCTTTATTCACCCGCACAAAAGTCGTCAGTTCTTCAAAATCTATATGCCCGCTTTGACTCAACTGTGCGATTCTTGGCGTGATTTCTAATTCTATTTGATCGCCTATCATTCGTGGACGTACAGAAAATCCAGTGCTGATATCAACGAATTCAGTGGTTTTCCGCAGATTCATATATTTATTTGTGAGCATTACCCATTCTTGTGTAAATGGCACCGATTGCCCAACGCGAATAAACGCATGTTCACCATCAATCACGTTAATAAATTGTTGGCTACTCGCGTAGACATTGCGCTGACTGTTCTCAAGTTTCGCCTGAACACTATCCACAGTGTTTGTAGGGTATCTACGTGTGCCACTTTCCACATTACCCAT
>CAINWC010000133.1 GCA_903854305.1 uncultured Pseudomonadota bacterium
AAGCATTAATCTTCAATGCGCAAAATCGCCAAAAATGCTTCTTGTGGAATCTCAACATTACCTACCTGCTTCATGCGTTTTTTGCCTTCTTTTTGCTTATCGAGCAATTTACGCTTACGTGAAACATCACCGCCATAACATTTAGCAATCACGTTTTTACGCATGGCTTTGACGGTTTCACGGGAAATAATGTTGGCACCAATAGAAGCTTGAATGGCCACATCAAACATTTGACGCGGAATCAATTCGCGCATTTTAGCGGCCACTTCACGACCACGACGTACACTGTTCGCTCTATGCACGATCATGCTCAGCGCGTCCACGCGCTCACCATTCACCATAATATCAAGCTTTACTAAATCAGCTGCGCGAAACTCTAAAAACTCGTAATCCATAGAAGCATAACCACGTGACACTGATTTTAATTTATCAAAAAAATCCAGCACGACTTCATTCAGTGGCATTTCGTAGCTCAACATCACTTGCCTACCCATGTACTGCATATTTTTCTGTATGCCGCGTTTGTTGTTACATAAGGTCATCACGGGGCCTACATAATCTTGCGGCATCAAAAGATTCACGTTAATGATGGGTTCGCGCGTTTCCTCAATGCGGGATGTTTCAGGCAGACGCGACGGGTTCTCTATCTGCACAACCGTGCCATCTTTAAGCAGCAACTCATACACTACCGTTGGCGCAGTAGTAATCAAGTCCATGTCGTACTCACGCTCTAAGCGTTCTTGTACGATTTCCATGTGCAGCAAGCCTAAAAAGCCGCATCTAAAACCAAAACCCAATGCGGTTGAATTCTCAGGTTCAAACAACAAGCTCGCATCATTCAAGCTTAACTTTTCAAGCGCCGTGCGCAGCGCTTCAAACTGGTTTGATTCTACCGGGTATAACCCCGCAAACACCTGCGGCTGAACTTCTTTAAAACCAGCCAACGCTTCTGTAGCGGGCTTATTCACTAAAGTAACAGTATCACCCACTTTAGCACTGGCTAACTCTTTAATGCCAGCAATCACAAAACCTACTTCACCTGCTGAAAGTGCAGTTTTTTGCACAGATTTTGGCGTAAAGACACCGACCTGCTCACATAAAAATTCCGCCCGAGTTGCCATTAAGCGAATTTTATCTTTTGGTTTTAATACACCGTCTATCACCCGCACCAGCATCACCACGCCGACATAGTTATCAAACCAAGCGTCAATCACCAGCGCTTTTAGAGGTCCATCAACATTACCTTTAGGTGCTGGCACTTTGGCAATCACCGCCTCTAATACATCACGCACACCTAAACCTGTTTTAGCTGAGCAACGCACTGCATCGCTTGCATCGATGCCTATCACATCTTCAATTTCCTGCATTACGCGATCAGGATCTGCTGAAGGTAAGTCGATTTTATTCAGCACAGCCGTGACTTCTACGCCTAAATCCAGGGCGGTATAACAGTTAGCCACACTCTGCGCTTCTACGCCTTGGCTGGCATCCACCACCAACAAGGCGCCTTCGCAGGCAGAAAGGGAGCGAGACACTTCATAACTAAAATCCACATGACCCGGTGTATCAATCAAATTAAGATGATAGATTTGACCATCATCCGCTTTATATTCTAAAGCCGCCGTTTGCGCCTTAATGGTAATACCGCGCTCGCGCTCAATATCCATAGAATCAAGCACTTGCGCTTCCATTTCACGGTCAGCCAAGCCACCACAAAGATGAATGATGCGATCGGCTAAGGTTGATTTTCCGTGATCAATGTGAGCAATAATGGAGAAGTTACGAATATTTTTCATTTAGTCTTTAAGCTTTTTTACGACTTTTTAAATCTGCTTTATAAAAAGATAAGGCGCCATAAGCGCCTTTTCACAATAGGCGTGATTTTACAACAAATGCTTGATTATTTTGTAATTAATTGCTTAAAAAGCGTATTGTTGTATTATCAACGTTACGTTTAATTCAATCAGGCAAGTAAAGTTTGCATAACACCTTACGCATCGCAACATTCAATATTCATAAAGGCGTTACGCACTTTAACGCGCGTTTTGCCTTGCATCATCAACGCGATATGCTGCGAAAATTACAAGCGGATGTGGTTTTTTTGCAGGAAGTGCGCGATGAACATGCGCAACATAGCCAACGCTTTGAAGCATGGCCAGAATTCGGACAAGCCGAATTTTTGGCGAATGCAGTATGGCCAGACTACGCCTACGGCAAAAATTCAGTCTATCCAGCTGGTCATCATGGCAATGCTTTGCTGTCAAAATTCCCAATTATCAACACCACCAACCAAGATATTTCCGCACACACTTCCGAGCAGCGAGGTATGTTACATTGCGAGATCAACGTAGCTAACTGGGATAAACCATTACATGCGGTTTGTGTCCATCTGGGCTTGTTTGCGCAGTGGCGTCGGCAGCAATTATTGAGTGTATCTGAGTATATTGAGCAACATGTGCCAGCAGACGCTCCATTGATTATTGCAGGTGATTTTAATGATTGGGGCATGCGCACTGGGCGTATTTTTGCCGAGCGTTTAAATATGCATGAAGTTTTCGAGCATCACGCTGGCAAGCCGGCACGAAGCTTTCCTTCGTGGCTGCCAGTATTGAGACTTGACCGCATCTATGTACGTGGTTTTCAGGTGAAGCATGTTGAAGTGCATTCTGGGCCTCAATTCATTAAAGTATCAGACCATGCAATACTCACCGCGACCTTAAATAAAATATGACGCACTTTATCGGTGGCAATCAGCTCAAGCTATTACGCAATGGTGCAGAATATTTTCCTGCGCTTGAGGCTGCTATTGAATCTGCCGAGCATGAAATTTACCTGCAGACCTATATCTATGAAGCGGATGCGGTTGGTATACGTATTGGCAGTATGCTTAAGCAAGCAGTGCTTCGTGGGGTGTCTGTGCATGTGTTATTGGATGGATTTGGCTCCAAAGATTTGCCAAAATCGTTTGTCAATGAATTAGCGCTGGCGGGTGTACAGATCATGTTTTATCGTCCCCAAATATCACCTTGGACATTCAAAAAAAAACGCTTACGGCGATTGCACTACAAGATCGCAGTCATAGATGGCAAAGTTGGATTTATCGGCGGTATTAATATCATTGATGATTTTGATATACCAAACCGTACTCCCAATAATGTACCACCTCGAATTGATTATGCCGTGCGTATCGAAGGGCACCTACTTCCTGCAATGGCATTAACGGTACACAAGCTTTGGCGCCGCATTTCATGGGCACATTTACGACCTTTAAAGGTCGACTTCATAACAGCCACTAAGGACAGAGCGATACAAGACAGTCAGCAAAAAATGATGAATTCAGGCACAAAGGCAGCATTAGTGTTACGTGACAACATGTTACATAGACGCGATATTGAAGAGGCTTATTTAACGGCAATCGCGCATGCTAAATCAGAAATCATTATTGCTAATGCCTACTTTGTACCAGGCCGAAGATTTAGACAAGCCTTACTGGAGGCAGCTAAACGTGGTGTAAACATTAAACTACTGCTACAAGGACGTATGGAGTACTTTTTAATGTTCGCCACCCATGCTTTTTATAGTGACTTTTTAAAAAATGGCATTGAGATTTATGAATATCGTAAAAGCTTTATGCATAGCAAAGTTGCAGTAATAGATAGTCATTGGGCAACGGTCGGATCATCAAACATTGATCCATTTAGCTTATTTTTAGCAAGAGAAGCCAATCTACTGGTGAAGGATACCGCATTTGCAACAGAATTACGGACAGATATTGTGGGCGCTATTCAAGCTGGTGCATATCAAATTTCGCCACAAGAATGGGCACAGGGTAACATTGTGAAGCGACTTGCATCTTGGCTTGCATATGGATTAGTACGTTGGTTTTTAGGGGTGATTGGACAATCAAACGAGCAATAAAAAAACCCGCAATTTGCGGGTTTTTTTAATCAACGCTGTTGCTACTTACCGACTTTGATTGGTACATATAACGTGTTCTCAGCTCGCTGCACTAACACTGCCACCGTTTTACCTGCAGCAACACTGTTCATTTGTTTGTTAAATTGTTCTACACTTTGCGTTTCAGTATTATTTAAACCTAGAATTACATCACCCCGGCGTATACCCGCTTGCGCGGCCGCACCAATGCTATCAAGCACCAACAGCCCACTTTTACCACCGAGCTTTTTCTTTTGTTGTGGCGTGAGCTCTTTCAGCGTTAAACCAATTTTATTTGCTTCGGCTTTAGGGGCAGGTTTATTGTTTTGCGCGACTTCAGCGGACTCGGATGGCATTTCACCCACGCCGATACTGAGCGCTTTAGCACCACCTTTACGCAGAATGTCTACAGCGGCAATTTTACCAGGCTTCGTTGCACCAACAACACGCGGTAAATCTGCAGAGGTCATAATCGACTTGCCATCAAACTTAGTAATCACGTCACCAGCCTCTAGGCCACCTTTATCTGCAGGCCCATTTTTTTCAACACCTGCGACTAAAGCCCCGTTGGTGTTTTTCATACCAAACGATTCTGCTAAATCTTTGGTAAGCTCTTGAATAGCAATGCCTAACCAGCCACGTGTGATTTTTCCTGATGATTTTAATTGATTTGAAATATCAATGGCAACATCAATTGGAATCGCAAAGGACAAGCCCATTGAACCACCGCTACGGCTGTAAATTTGCGAATTGATACCGACCACCTCGCCAGCCAAGTTAAACAATGGGCCGCCAGAATTTCCTGGATTAATCGCCACATCGGTTTGAATAAACGGCACAAAATTCTCTTGTGGTAAAGCACGCCCTTTAGCACTCACAATACCAGCGGTCATCGTATTCTCTAAACCAAATGGTGACCCAATCGCAGCCACCCATTCACCTACTTTGAGCTTACTCGGTTCACCTACAGTTACTTTAGGCAAACCGGTAGCATCAATTTTAACCAGTGCGACATCTGTACGTTTATCAACACCAATGATTTTGGCCTTAAACTCACGTTTATCATATAGTTTAACAATCACTTCATCCGCTTCATTCACCACGTGTGCATTGGTTAAAATATAACCATCGCTACTAATAATAAAGCCGGAACCTAGTGATTGAGATTTGTAATCAGACGGTGGTGCGCCGTTTTGCCCAGGATTTCCAGGAATACTTGGAATACCAAAGCGCTTAAAAAATTCCTGCATTTGTTCGTCATCTGGCATGCCAGGAAATTGCATCGCGCCATTATCAACGTGTACGTTTTGCGTCACGCTAATATTAACGACTTCAGCACCATGCTTTTCAGCCAGCTCGGTAAAGTCGGGCAAGCTTTGCGCATTAACATTTAAATGAATCGTAGAAATTAAGCCGAAAGCAAGAGCGGCAATCCAGTTTTTTAACATCTATTCACCTCGTTTAGTTTGAAATTTGTCACGCTCGTATCCAATTGAATGGGTGGTAAGCGTATTATTTTCATCATCTATTGTGTCATCCGCATGACGCAAAATGACCGCTTGATATTTGGTATTAAAGCTTTTACCCGCGCTATCATGACCGATTAAATGCCCTTTTACCCACAAAAAACCTAAGATCAATCCTGACGCTGCACTTAAAATGACAAAGAATTCATTTTTAAGAAAAATGTCTGCCAATACTGCACCAATCAACAACCCTAACAATGGCACAATATAGAGCAAGAATACAGAGTTAAGCATGGCATGCTCATCAATGCCCACTACAACGCTGTCGCCAACATTTGCATTGATAGGATTCTCCGCTTCAAAGGCATGGCTTTTATGGCCGAGCAATTTTCCCCAAGTTGCATTGCCACAACCGCGCTTTTGACCACATAGGCCACAAGCAGTGCGCCTTTCTATTTCTAAGGTAGCTAGACTGCTCTTGCAAGCCGTAACAATGGCATATTCTTCAATCATACTAATATCTTACTTTTCAAAATGATTATTTTAATTAATTACTTTTTAAATACAACTGCATTTGCGATTTGAGCAGCCGTCACTTCTGGCACTTCACCCACCACGGTCACTTGATACCCATCACTCACGCTGGCATAAAAACTGGTTCCACCCACTAACTTGTGACCGATTCTTGGTTTAATGTTTTTAGTAATAGGCTCTATAAATAAAGACACTGAAGCTAAGCCATCTGAAAATATCAAGTGGGTCACAGGTAAAGATTTACCGTGCACCATGCGCATCATTTGATCAACTTTTCTAAAGCCTGACGGCAATGCCTTCAGCACCCAGTCTGCTGAAACACCATTATCAGCAATCGTGGCAGCTTCATCTTCCATGACATAACTTTTCTTGTTATCAATCTTGGGTTGAAACCAATCTAAATCAAGAGTATCCATCAAACCTAACTGGTTAAACGCAATGCTTTCTATGACCTCATTGCGGCTATTAAGCATGACTGATTTAAGTAGCAAGCCATATTCAGTATCTACCCAAAATTGATAGCTATATCTTAAGGTATCTTTTGGCTCTAAAAATAACATCTGTGCTGGGCGCCCAGCCACGCGCTCCGGCTCTCCAGCATGTAATGTGTAGCTTTGTTTTATTGAATCCAGATTGGTCGGCAAAATAGCTGGAAACATATTTTGACCATGACGTTTTTCAATCACGATTTTTTCATTTTTTGGATTGAATATCACCAAATCACTACCTTGGCTAAAGACTTCTCGGGGAGCGTTATCTAGCACCACATTACGTGCAAATTCGCCTTTGCCATTAAATAAGTGAGTGATTTGCACCGGCTTGATTTGCGCGCCGGCCTGATAATAAAATATACCTTGGTAACTCAATGCATGTGCCGCTACTGCTGCTTTTTGCAACACTTGCCACATATCATCATCTGCATTTGCCTGAGCGCTTAGACTTGTCAACAGCGTTGCAGCCAAAGTTGCAATGGCGAATAATCGAGCCAGAACAAAATGCTTCATCAACATTACTCTTTGTAACTGACGGTTTGAATGTAATATGAACTCGCAGAAGGCGCCGATAGTTGATGTGCATTAAGATATTCTGCAGGAATACCCGATTCTACTGAAGCATCTTTTGTAGTCACCGCTTGCGCAACTTCAACGGGTGCTAAGCCATGACTACTTTGAGTTTGTTGATGCAGCACCATCCAACCAACAACCATTACTGCAGCAAAAGAAGCTGCAATCGACCATGTAGCCGGAATTCCACTTCCACCTTTAACTTCTGCAACTTGGCTTGCTGATGCAGCATTGGGAACAAAAACCGTGGCTTCCATTTCAATTTTCTGCATTAGACTCTGCTTAAATTGAAGGCTTAAAACAGCATTACCACGCATAGCATCACCTATTAAATAATACTGACTCCAAACTTCAGCGGTTTGCTTATTCGATAACGCTGCAGTAATAAGATGAGTGGCATCGTCCACAGCAATTTCATTATCTAGTAAAGCCGATATTTGTTCATTCATTTCTAACTCCTAAATCTGACACATTATTTCTGTTTGTTTTTTTGTTAAAAATTACCACCGCTTATTGTCATGCGTATCCAGCAATGGTTTTAATTTTAATGAAATTGTTTCACGCGCTCTAAAAATCCGTGAGCGTACCGTACCAATTGGGCAGTCCATCATCGTAGCAATCTCCTCGTAACTCAGGCCTTCTAATTCACGCAGGGTAATAGCCGTGCGCAATTCTTCAGGCAAGCTCGCAACCGTATCATTCACTGTTTGCGCAATCTCTTTGGTCATGAGGGCAGTTTCTGGCGTTTCCATGGTGCGTAATTCATTACCACTGTCGAAATTTTCAGCATCTTCAATTTCAATATCAGTACTTACGGTAGGTCTGCGACCTAAAGAAACTAAGTGATTTTTTGCGGTATTGATGCCAATACGATATAACCAAGTATAAAAAGCGCTATCGCCACGAAAATTAGGCAATGCGCGATAGGCTTTGATGAATGACTCTTGAACCACATCTTCGATTTCGGTTTGGTCGCGAATCATGCGAGACAACAAACGTGCTAGTTTGCGTTGATATTTATCGACCAACATGCCGAAGGCGCGCTTATCTCCACCTTGTGCACGCAACACCAGTTCATGGTCAAGCTCACGATTTCCAGCTACTGGAGTCATAGCCACTACGCTCAGATTCCCTGTAGAACTAAGGTTAGTTTCAATTTTTTCAATGCTATTTTTTTCATTAATCGCAGTATAACCTTGCGTGGATGGTTGCATAAAGCTTAATTGTGCAAGTTGCTGAATTTTACTGGTATATATCATCACGTTTTCCTAACCTTCATTACAAATTTATAAGTTAGCTGTTTACTACTTTTTATTACATGTTGATGCAGTGTTTCTATTGCCTTTTATCAAGACAGCGATACACTCTTATAAGTTCCTTGCAAACCCACCCTTCACACACTTACATTCAATAAAAATTATGCAGCAATTTGATGTTTTAATCATTGGTAGCGGATTAGCTGGCTTGTCGCTCGCATTACGGACTGCTACACATAAAAAAGTATGTTTAGTCAGCAAGCGCACCATTAACGATACCGCCAGCAACTGGGCGCAAGGCGGCATTGCAGCAGTGTTGAATGATGAAGACTCTATAGAAGCGCACATTCAAGATACTTTGATTGCAGGTGGTGGATTGTGTGATGTTGCTGTGACAAAAATGGTGGCGGAACAAGGCAAACAAGCCGTGGAATGGCTGATTGAACAAGGCGTAGGTTTTACCCGCGAGCAAGATAATAGCGGTTACCATCTAACACGTGAAGGTGGTCACAGTCACAGACGCATTATTCATGCAGCCGATGCTACTGGCCATGCGGTACAAATTACTTTATCTGAAAAAGTAAAACAGCACCCGAACATTACCGTGATGGAAAATCATATTGCGGTAGATTTAATCACCACTAGCAAATTCACTAACACCAAAATTGAAGCGACGATTGAAGCGACTGGCGACAACACCTGCTTAGGCGCTTACGTGCTGGATAACAGCACAGGAAAAGTGCTTACCATTGCCGCACAAAATACCATTTTAGCCACTGGCGGTGCAGGTAAAGTTTATCTTTACACTACTAATCCAGATGTCAGTACTGGCGACGGCATTGCGATGGCGTGGCGCGCTGGCTGCCGCGTGGCGAACATGGAGTTCATACAGTTTCATCCAACCTGCTTGTTCCATCCTCATGCCAAATCATTTTTAATCAGTGAGGCCGTGCGTGGCGAAGGCGGTTTATTGAAGCTGCCCGATGGCACTCGATTCATGCCAGAACATGACTCGCGCGAAGAGCTCGCACCGCGAGATGTCGTCGCCCGTGCCATAGACTTTGAAATGAAAAAGCGTGGTTTGGACTGCGTTTATTTAGATATTTCGCATCAACCATTAGCCTTTATTCAAGAACACTTTCCTAATATTTATAAACGATGTTTGGAATTAGGCATTGATATCAGCAAAACGCCGATTCCCGTAGTGCCAGCCGCACATTACACTTGCGGCGGCGTGATGACCGATGACAAAGGTCGCACCGACATTAAAAACCTATACGCCATTGGCGAAACCGCCTGCACAGGTTTACATGGCGCAAATCGCCTTGCCAGCAACTCACTGCTTGAGTGCTTGGTATTTGGCCAATCCGCAGCAGAAGACATTTTAAGTCAACCAACAAAACCATCACCGCAATTACCTTATTGGGATGAAAGCCGCGTCACCGATGCAGATGAAGAAGTGCTGATCACGCACACTTGGGATGAATTACGCCGCTTTATGTGGAACTACGTAGGCATTGTACGCACCGACAAACGCCTCAGTCGCGCACTGCATCGCATCCATATGTTGCGTGATGAAGTGTTTGAGTTTTATAGCAACTTTAAAGTGAGTAACGATTTAATAGAACTGCGAAACTTGTTGCAAGTCGCCGAATTGATTGTTGAAAGCGCTATTTCCCGTAAAGAAAGTCGTGGCTTGCACTACAGCAAAGACCACCCCAATACGGAACTTGAGCCAGATGATTTTACGTAAATCATCTGGTGTTTTGCCGCCATTGAGGCGGCGGCCAAGCGGGTGGATACCCGCGCCCGGTGAGGGCAACGTTTAAAAACTGGTGCATGATAGACCCATCATGCACCAGGGAAACAATAAAGAGGCACAGTCTATGGCATTTCTGGACAGCATTTTCGAGTGCAATCAACATGACCTTAAACGCTTTCGCCCATTTGTTGTGGGGGGGCGATCGATGGGATGGGTCAGGCACGACATAGCCGAACGATTATTTGCCTTTCCAGAAGTGTTTGAGGTCAGTGCTGGGGCAGTCAAAATGTCTTCGACGTTACAAACCGAAGCCCAGCGGACCCAGGCATTCGATAGTGTCGCCAAGGTTATGGTGTGTGATTGGGG